>JANOGL010000499.1:0-6416 GCA_031405985.1 Acidobacteriota bacterium
TCCGGGATCGCAATCGCGAGTTTCTCGACCAGTTGCATAAGCACGACCGGTGCGACCGCCGCGACGGTGCCGACCATAGTCCACTTTAGCCGTTGTCGAACGACCGCCTGACCGCTCTTGAAAAACCGCCAAACGAGCATCGCGGCACCGGCTGAGATGCCGATGACAAAGTGATAAAAGTTAAATCGATACAAAAGATCGAAGATGTCAATGCGTTCAACAAGTTCTGCGATCGCGGCCGTCAAACCGGATTCGGGAAAGAAATGTTGCACGAGCGAGACGAATGTCAGGATCAGCGTGAAAAGAGCAGCCGGTGCGTAGAGAATGTAGGTCCTCCATCGCCCGGCGCCGAAAACCTCGCTTCGCACCGGATAGCGAATACAAAAATGCAGAAACAGCGGGACAAAGAAGGCGAGCGCGATATTGTCGAGCAGATCGACCGCGAGATCGAAGTCTTTGCCAATGCCGATCGCCCGATACGAGAGAAAAATAAACGCCGCGAGACTGACGATCGCGTAGTGCAGCACGAAGGGCGAGCGGCTACCTTGCTTGAAAAGCACAAATGCGCCGACGACCAGCCAGATAAGACCGACGATCGGCAAAAGAAGCGTCGACGGCGGCCATCGCGGCACCGAGTCGATGTTTCTAAGATCAGCAAAATAAAAGTTGTCTGAGAAAGAGTAAGACGGCCTCTGGTAGAAGTAAGTGAGATCGCCGCCGACGTTGGCAAATTCGAGATAGATCTGCACGTCGGCCGGATTAGTGATCTCCTCGGTCTTCTTGTCATCCAGGCCGATCCCGATGAGCTTATCGCCGACCGCAATTCCGGCGCGTGCTCCTGCAAGTCCCGGAGTTACCTTTTCGGCATAAACACCCTCAGCACGCTGAACCCAACGCACACCGTCGGTCGGCGGCAGATTTTGAAACGCCCGCTGAGACAAATTTAAAGCCCCGGCCGCAACAAAAAGCACGGTTGCGATCAGCCAGATGAGACTTCGGCTTGTCAGGGTCTTTTCCTTCATCCTTTCAAAGGGCACACTTTGCCATGCACACGAAGACGCAAAAGGTGTTCCAGCTGGCGGCGACACAAACGCCCTTCACGAGAGCGGTAATTCCTTGAAGAATACGGCTCTCGCATTATCGTCGGGTATTCTGCGAAACAACATAATCCAGCTTTTTGCCGGAAATCCGAAATTTTGGACAAAACTAAAACCGCGTCGGACATGAATTCTATAAGAAATAAAAGCTAAATCTCTTACGAAATCCCTGCCGCGTCCGCGGTTGATCAAAATCTAACTTGAATGCCGCCACGCAGCATTCGACGCTGAGCGTTTAGTGTAAGCATTCCATCCTCGCTCGTGATGCCGTTTGCAAGATCAAAAAGATTCCGGGCATCGACGATCGCTTCGGCACGGAACGGCAACCCGAAGGTCGGTACATGCTGCGTCACATAAACGCTCAAACCCGGATCGTAGATCGCGAGACGGCCCTTGAACGGGTCGATCGCAAAAACAGTCGCTTGCGGCGAAAGTCGGTAAATCGTTCGGACGCTCGTGCCGGTCTTTAGATCGGCGGCCATCTGACCAAAAAACGACTGAAAAAAGCTGCTCTCAAAAATTTTTGAAGGATCGGAGACCGAGGTTGCCGAAAGCTGTTGACCTGTCCCAAATGCATAACCCGCGGACGCTGAAATAATGCCGCCGATTCGCCGTGTATAAACAACTCGTGCGCCGCGTGCCGAACCTTGCTGATTTGCTACACGCTCGCTAAACCCTTCGCCGAGATCGTCAAACGAAATGCCGCTGAGGCTCACGCCGCGTCCAAACGTGGTATCGAAAAACGCGCTCGCATCGATGCTCGAGTTGCTGCTTAAGATTCGCTCGACGCCGAACTCGAGCCGACGGCTCTTGTTCATCTGCGGCTTTTCGCTGACGATGACGAGGTCCTCGATCGCGACGGGCTCAGTGAAGGCTATTCGCTCTCCTTCGACGTCGATCGCGTTGGCCCACGATTTTTCTTCGGTCTGATTTGTGAACGCCGCCCGGACACGCGTTTTTGAATCGACATCGAACTGCAAACCCAATCGCGGCGAAATGCTAGCGTCATCGCCGCCGCCGATAAACCGCGAGTAATCGAAACCAAATACGAGAATCACGCCGTCCCGGAATTGCCATTCGTCCGTCGCTTGCAGCGAAAATTGGCCGAGTGTTCTATCAACGCCGCCGCTCATAAACGTGCCCAACTTGCCCGCTGATGTCGTTAAACGAATTTGATGCATTGTTGACGGGCGGTATTTTAGGGCTGTTTCTAGTCTGAGCGGTGCGTTGCGGCCGGATGCGGTTTGTGCGGCAAAGATGACGGTCGTGTCGTTATTGATCGGCACGAACGTTGCAAAATTCAGCCCGGCGTAATTTCCGCGCGAAGTGCCGGCAAAGTATGTCTCGACGACCGTTTGTCCTTTGCGCGGTGTCTTGGGCTCGGTTGAATCTTCGGCTTCGTCGGCCGTTGTATTTTCTGCGACAGGTTTTTCACCGTCCTGATTTTGGTAGATTGAACGCTGAGATTGAGCGGCACGGATTCGCCATTTGGAACTGTTGCGATCGACGCGCTTTTCAGGCAAGGTGTTGCCGCTGCCGGCGCGCTCAAGTTTAAAGCCGTAAGTAAGCTCAGCGGATTTTGTGACTTCAACGCCGAAAAGCGTCACCGGATTAAAGCCTTGAGCGACAGCAAGAAGCGTATATTTGCCGGGGATTATCTTTGCAATAAAGCTGCCGTCACGAGCGGACGAAACCTGTTTTAGCAGCTTCGAGGTGCCGCCGCGAAAGATCGCGACCGTCGCGTCGGCGATGGCGTTTCCGGCTTCGTCGCGGACGATGCCTTTAATGACCCCGAGACCGCCTTTCTCTATAACAATATTTTTGCCGGTTGCGGGCGCGGCAAAAACGGCCGCTGAAAATGCCGTCAGCAAAAACGACGAAATTGTGAGGAAACGTTTTACTTGGTTCGAAAACCCCATTGAAACCGTTGAGCGCGAGTTACCCTCGTATTTTGTTCGCTAAAAACAGGCGTGTCAAGCCTGCAGGACAACTGTCAATGCCCTTTAAGATGCCCTAAAACTTGACAAAGTTTGCCCGTCGGCTAGAATTGAAATCTGTCTTTTAACGCTCGCGGAGACGTGGCTGAGCGGCTGAAAGCGGCGGTTTGCTAAATCGTTAAGGGTCAAAAGCCCTTCACAGGTTCGAATCCTGTCGTCTCCGCCATTCGATTTTGGATTTTAGATTAGGATTTTGGATTGGCTATCAAGCATTGTTTGGTAGCTTTCCGCATTTTTGTCTGGAATTGAGATTAGGACGCAAATGCGATGACTAACACGCTGGTTCTTGACCCGATCGCGGCCTTCCTTTTTCGGTTTTCTAAGCTAGGTGATGAGTACCCGTAATGCATTTGAACGACTAAAAGAACTTGTTGATGACAGGAAAGTGACCCTTTCCTTTAAAAAACCAATTGACCCTTTTTTGCTTTGGACTTACTGTCATTCTCAGTTCTCCAAATCGCTTATATCCACGTTATTGAGCGGCGCGGTTTATCTTACATATTGGTTAATTTCTCGATACTGGCTTGGTCCCTTGATAGCAGTATTATTGGCACTATTGCTAGACGTTCGATTTTTGGTTGTAATTGCTGTTCCCTTTATTGTTCGGGTTATTCTGCGACCCATTGGGTTTATTTCATTGCATCTAACGGCAATGGCTTACGAGGATGCTTTTGATTTTCTTTGGTCAAACGGCTGGGTAATAATAAGCAGCACGCAAAAAGAACACGATATCATCAGAAGCTCGACACTTTCCGATTCACTAAAAGAAGAACTCTTATCCGTACGACCAGCAGATAGCCCCGCTTTTATGTTCATATCGGGGCACCACGATTGGCGGCACTCAATTCTCGAAGATTTTGAATCTGAGCCAAAACGTCGGAAAGAACAACTCGAGGGAGCTTTCAAAAATCTTTAAAAGTCGGTCTGGGTATAACCCCATTCAAATCGAGTTTTTTGCAGACACAGTAATTTTGATTACTTTGCGTTCTTTGAGGCTTTGCGTGAAACTAATGCCTTATGACTGTTCGCGTCAGATTCGCACCTTCACCAACCGGTTACCTGCACATCGGCAGTGCCCGAACCGCTTTGTTTAATTACCTTTACGCGCGTAGCACAGGTGGAAAATTCCTGCTCCGTATCGAGGATACGGACATTGCACGCTCTACTGAGGAATCGACCCGCTCGATCCTCGACGGCCTCGCGTGGCTCGAACTCGACCACGACGAAGACATAGTTTTCCAGTCCGACAGCGCCGACAAGCATCGCGAAACGGCAAGGAAATTACTTGCTGACCGAAAAGCGTACCGAGATTTTACCCCGAAAGTTGAAGCCACCGGCGACGTAAAAGCAGGCATCGCCGAGCGTGCACGCGCCGCTCAGGGCGTCAAGAATATGCGCGATAATCCGTATCGCGACCTCTCAACGGGAGAAAGCGATGCTCGTGCCGCTGCCGGAGAACCCTTTGCGATTCGGCTGAAAGTGCCGATGGAGGGCCGCACCGCTTTTGACGACGCGGTTTACGGCATTCAGGAACGCGACTACGACGACACCGAGGATCTCGTTCTGTTGCGCTCTGATGGACACCCGCTCTACAATCTCGCGGTCGTTTGTGACGACATCGAGATGCAGATAACGCACGTCATCCGCGGCCAGGACCACCTGACGAACACGCACAAACAGATTCTCATCTACGAAGCGTTGGGCGTCGTACCACCAATATTCGCGCACTTGCCGCTTATCATGGCGCCGAATAAGGGCAAACTGTCCAAGCGCAAACACGGCGAGGTCGTTTCGATGACGACGTATCGCGACGCGGGTTTTCTGGCCGCGGCGTTTCGTAATTTTCTCGCGTTGCTCGGATGGTCAGCCGGCGAGGAGCAGGAGATCTACACGCTCAGCGAGTTGATCGAAAAATTTTCGCTCGATGGCATTCATCGTTCAAATGCTGTGTTCAATTTTCATGAAAACGACCCTCGCCATTGGACCGACGACAAAGCCCAATGGATGAATGCAGAATACATCCGCACCATGCCCGTCGAGCAGCTTTTGCCGTTTGTCAGACCTGAGCTGAAAGCTGCAAAACTGTGGCGTGATGAGTACGAAGACGGAACGCGGACGCCCTCGTCCGCCAACGTCGCCGAAGACGGCGTCTCGCTCGAGGTCGGTTCCGCCGAATGGTACGAAAAAACCGTTGACCTGATTCGGGCTCGCTTTTTCACACTCAAAGATTTTTCGTCGCGGGGACGCTCGTATTTCAGCGAGGATTACGACTTCGACGCGGCAGCCGTTGAAAAGAATCTAACTAAATTCCCCGATCTGAAAACATGGCTACCGGAGCTCGCCAATCGATTTGAAAATGAGTTCTCCGAAGAACGTGTCAGTAGCCCGAACGTTAGGGAGGGCTTCACGTCAAAACCATTCACCGAGGAAAACATCGAGACGGTCGTCAAAGCTTTCACCGAAGAAAAGGGCACAAAGCTGGGTGTAATAATGAATGGGGCACGCACGCTGCTCACCGGCGTTGCCGTCGGCCCGTCAATGCTTTCTGTTTTTGAGACGCTCGGTCTCAAGCGAACGGTTATGCGCCTTCGCAGCCAAGTCGCGTGGAAGACTTAATCCATGCTTCATTATCCTTATGGTTTCAATTAGAATAAGTTATCTTCTGATAAATCGAGACCATGCAAGGAGCCGCCAAACAAATGCCTACCGAAACCGCGACCACGCTAACCGAAGCCGATTTTGCGATCGAGAATTTCCGCGTCGCTGACGAGGATCTACCGGAATTTCGCGATCTTAAGTTCGAAAACATCAACGAGCTTCACATCGACCATCCTGGGGCGAATGACGCCGGATATCGGGCCCGCCGTGACTATATCGCGAGTTGTGCCAAGAGCTTTCGCGAGACCGGCGTCATCACCGACGTCGATTACAACGCTCGCGAGCAACGCGTTTGGCGGTACGTTGCCGAGGAACTCGAGGAACTCCAGCAAAAGTACGCGTCACCCTTTTACCTACGGGCGAAGAAAGATCTCGGCATCCGTACGGATCAGATACCGCAGCTGTCGGAGATGAATCGGCGGTTGAAGGAATTGACCGGCTTTCGCCTTGCTCCGATCGAGGGCCTGGTCGAAACGCGCGGCTTTCTCTCTTGGCTTTCGTACCGCGTGATGCTCTGCACACAATATATTCGCCATCATTCGCAGCCCGCGTACACGCCCGAACCGGACATCGTTCACGAAGCCATCGGCCACATCCCGATGTTCACCAATCCGAATTTTGCCGACTATTCCCAGTTCATCGGCCACGGCGCCCGCATCGCCAC
>JANOGL010000376.1:0-6330 GCA_031405985.1 Acidobacteriota bacterium
CGGCGTTTATCATCTGGCTGAGTTTGGATTTTGCTTCGTAAACACTGACTTTCACCAATTCAGTATATCTAGTCAGACTAGTTAGTCAAGTCAAACTGTAATTTAGATAAATTTAACCAGTTCAAGGCTGCGCCGTGTAGCAGCATGCTCTTGATTCCGTCCTCGTAATGCATCGATTCAATCAGATTGCCGGGTTCCGCCTCGCCAAGCGGAAACGGATAATCGCTGCCGAGCATGACTTGGTCCGAGCCAACGAGGCTGATCAGATAGTCGAGTTTAGCCGATTCGTGAACGAGCGAATCGAAATAAATGCGGCTCAGATAGCGTCGCGGACTGTAAGGATTATCAGTAAACAGGTCGGGACGGACATTAAATCCGTGTTCGATGCGGCCGATGGTCGCAGGGAAGGCACCTCCACCGTGGGCGAAGCAGATACGCAGTTGCGGCAGGCGCTCCAGCGTTCCGGAAAAGATCAGCGAACAGATCGCCCTCGAAACCTCAGCCGGCATGCCGACCAACCACGGAAGCCAGTATTTTTGCATGTCGCGTTCGCCCATCATGTCCCACGGATGAACAAAAACGGCCATGCCCAGCTCTTCGCAAGCGGAAAAAAAATCAAAGAACTGCGGCTCGCCGAGGTTAAGCTGATTTACATTTGTTCCTATCTGGACGCCGGCTAAACCAATTTCTTTGCATCGCTCAAGTTCTTTTATTGCGAGCTTTACATCCTGCAACGGCACCGTGCCGAGACCAACAAAACGCAGCGGAAATTCGCTGACGATCTTGGCAATGTGATCATTGAGAAACCTCGCAATTTCGGCACCATCTGACGGCTTCGCCCAGTAGCTGAACATCACCGGCACGGTCGAGAGCACTTGCACGTTCACGCCCGTTGCATCACATTCCTCGATGCGCTTTTCCGCGCTCCAGCAGTTTTCGTCGATGTCGCGAAACGCGGTGCCGTCGTCTCTAACCATTCGAGCGCAGCACGGTTTGTAATGTTCGAGCGTAATGAATCCGCCGTAGCCGAACTTATCTCTCCAGCGAGGAATCTCGCGCGGCAGGATGTGCGTATGAACGTCGATTTTCAGCATAGTGACAGTTTACCCGCTGATCGCGCATCGCAAAAACGTAGAAAAGAAAAGGCTCGGAATGTCGCAGCATCCCAAGCCCTAAATTATCGACGCGAACTCAAAACCGTTACGGCTGATCCTCGTTCTCCTCGGTCGGTGGACGCCTGCCGGCACCGCCACCGAATGTCGGAGGCTGGATGTGAGGGATCTTTGCGTCCAGCATCATCGTGTTAAGTGCAGCCAAATCCTCGGTTACGAGTTTGCGAACCTCATCGACAGCGGGGGGAATCTTGCTCGACAGAATATCGATTTGGCCTAATTCCCAGCTCGTCGGAGCGGTAGACGCGCCTTCGATCGCGAAGATCAACTGCGCAACACGTTGATTCAGCGGAGTTGGCAGCTCGACGAGCGGCGGCCCGGCTTGGCTGATGTTGCTTACCAGCGAGGGCGGCGTGCCCCAGTTTACGTAAGCGGCGTCGATCTTTTTCAGCAGATCCTCGGCGGCCTTTTTTACATTTTCAGGCGGTTGCGGCGTGCCCGGGCGTTTCCATGCCTCGATGGCGTTATTGACGTTTGTTCGAAGAGTGACAATCGAAGCTTGTGCGAGACCGGCCTGCATGACGAGCGGCTGGAGTTTGGTGATAGCCGCCCGCTTTTTAGCGCGGTCATCGGCTGAAAAGACGATGCGCGGATCGTCGATGACCTTGACGGTTTTGGAGATCTCTGTATCGCCGAGTTTCATCTTCACGGTGTAATCGCCCGGATCGACGCGAAAGCCGAGGTTTGCCAATGCGGCCGCTAAACCGCCGCCACCGCCAGGCCCACCTGCTCCACCGCCGGCAGGGAGTTGCGGACCGGCTGGACGTGAACGCAAATCCCAAACGTATCTATTCACGCCCTTGTTTGCGATGCACGGCTGAGCAGCTCCGCCGCCGCCGAAGAATCCACCTCCACCGCCGCCGCCACCTCCGCCGGGCTGAGCTTGCGGAGTTGGGGTTGGCTGCGGACGCGTGCAGTTTATGGTTCTGACCGTTTGCCCGGCCGCGTCCTGGATCGTAATCGCGACGGTCTCGCGTTCGGCGAGCGGTTCCTTAAGGTAAAAATTTATCAGCGCGCCATTCGGCGGGTTCTGGCCGTAAAACGCTTTGTCCGATGTCAGCGATTTGTTATTCCACGTGCGATACATAACGGCCGTTCGCGGGTCGAACAGGTGAATGCTGCTGTCGAGCACGGTTTGATTTATCTGAGCGAGCGGAGCGATGTCGTCCATCACCCAAACCGAACGCCCATGCGTTCCCAATATCAAATCGTTCTCACGCGGATGAATCAGAATGTCGTCGACCGGCACCGTCGGCAAATTGTGTTTCAACTGCGTCCAATTGGAGCCTCGGTCAAACGACGCGAATAATCCGAATTCGGTTCCCGCGAATAAAAGATTTGGGTTGCGCGGATGCTCGCGCACTACGTTTACGACGCCGCTGTTTTGCGGTAGATTCGACGCGATCGATTTCCACGTCTCGCCAAAATCCGTCGTCATATAAACGTAAACTTTAAAATCGCCCAGGCGATGCCCGTCGAATGTCGCGTAGGCCGTTGCTTCGTTCTCACGCGAAGCAATCACGCGGCTGATGTATGTGCCTTTCGGCACGCCGGGAACTTTGTCGATGACGTTCTTCCAGTTTTGACCGTCGCGCGTTACTTGAAGATTGCCGTCGTCCGTTCCCGCCCAAAGCACGTTGCGGTTGACGGGCGATTCGGAGATCGTCGTGATCGTCGGGTACTGCTGCACGCCGTCGTGACGCGAGCGCGTGTTCTTGTCGGGCACTTTGCCCATGATCGCGAGTGTATTGCGATCGACGTTGGTCGTCAGATCGGGACTGATCTTAGTCCATTCGTCACCGCGATTCGTCGATTTGAAAACAAAATTGCCGGCGTAATAGATCGTGTTCGAGTCGTATGCAGAGATGACAATCGGCGAGTTCCATTGGAAGCGAAAACGTTTTTCGTCTTCCGTTTCGCGCGGTCGAATGCCTTTACTCTCGCCAGTTAACGTGTTGCGTCGCAATAAGTTGCCGTCCTGCGACTCGGCGTAAACGATGTTCGGGTCGTTCGGGTCCGGCTGCGCGTAAAAGCCGTCGCCGCCGCCGATCGTGTACCAATCATCGTTTGAGATGCCGCGCGGATTCATCGACATCGACGGCCCGCACCAAGTGTTATTGTCCTGAAGACCGCCGCAGATCCTATACGGCATGCTGTTGTCGGCGCCAACTTCGTAAAACTGACCGAGCGGCACGGTGTTCGAATAGTCCCACGTGCGACCCCGATCGAAAGTAACGTTGATGCCGCCATCGCCGCCGATGATCAAGTGATTAGAATCTTTCGGGTTGATCCAAATTCCGTGAATGTCCGAGTGCGGTGCGCGTGCAAAGTTACCCGACCAAGTTCGTCCACCGTCCTCGGAATATTGCATCGTAACGCCCGCGAGCCACAGACGCTGATCGTTGTTCGGATCGACTTTTAGTTTCGAGAAATACATCGGGCGGGGCACCGAGCCGATCTCGGCGACGCGCGTCCACGTCTCGCCTTTATCATTCGAGCGATAGACGCCGCCGTTTGCGTGCTCGATCGTGACAAAGACGATGTTCGTGTCCTTGGGGTAAACCGAGATCGAGATGCGCCCGGTCTCGAGCAACGTTTCCGGTCGCGGCGTCGCAGCGTTCTCGATGTCGTAGGGCATTCCCTTTGTAACTTTTGTCCACGTGTCGCCCCCGTCATTCGATTTGTAAAGCGCGCTGTGCTCGCCGCTGCCGTTAAAACCGAACACCGTGCGGCGACGCTGGTACATCGCGGCATAAAGGATGTTCGGGCTCTCGGGGTCGATCGCAAGTTCGGTCGCGCCCGTGTCGTCATTGACCTTTAGAACGTGCTGCCAACTGCGGCCGCCATCGGTCGTTTTGTAAACGCCGCGATCGCTGTTCGGTGCCCAAAGGTTGCCGAGTACGGCGACGTAAACGATGTCAGGGTTAGTCGGGTGAGTGACTATGCGTGGTATCGCAAACGAATTAGGCAAGCCCATCAGTTTCCAGGTCTTGCCTGCGTCCATCGACTTGTAAACGCCGTTGCCCCACGAAGAGCTTTGACGGTTGTTAGCCTCACCCGTGCCCGCCCAGACAATCGACGGATTCGACGGCGAGATCGCGACGTCGCCGACGCTTGGAACTGTTTCTTTATCAAAGATCGTCGTCCACGAAGTGCCGCCGTTCACCGATTTGACTATGCCGCCCGACGCAACCGCGGCATAGATTACCCGTGCATCATTCGGCTCGACTTCGATGTCGTTGATGCGGCCGCCCATCACCGCCGGCCCGATCTCGCGAAATCGCAAGCTCGATATCGCGTCCTTGACCGTCATCCTCGCGGCCGGTGCAGGCGTAGGGGTTGCAGATGCTTTTGGAGACGCAGTCGGACGCGGTGTCGGCGTCGAACGCTGCGCAAATACTGTCTCCGCAGTCAACGCGATCAAACTGGCACAAAGTAAACAAAGCAGCGCACGTGAATTTTTCATCATCTCTAGACCTCGAATTTGTAGGGTTTAACTTGACCTATCCAAAATACAGATTTGCCGTGATTTGCAATCAATGTAGGATAGATCGCGGCGATTGGCAACAGCAAACGGCCGGACAAACGCGGGTTTTACAAAAATTTACAATTATTGACCGCGAGAAACTAAAGGCCAAACAACCGACTCTAAGCTCAGACAATGACCAAATGATACAGTCCGCCCTCAACCTCGACTCGCACTCTTCTCGCCATGCTATCGATGCGGCCACGTCCTCAAGCTATATTGCAATATTGCAAGTCTGATGCTATGAAGTTGATCCCGACGGAGTCTAGTTTAGTAGACTTGAGTTCTGACAAAAGAACAGACCGACGGGATCAACAATGACAGTATACATTGGGGTTGATTTTCATCCATATGAACAGTCGGTAGTTTATTGTGACGATGGGGATGGAGAGATCGGGTATCGGCGGTTTCTGCATTCGGACAAGCAGTCGATAAAGGCGTTCTATCGCAAGTGCGGGAAGGACGCGGTTATCGGGACAGAGGCCACAGGGAGTCTGTGGTGGTTTGAGAAGATGCTCTTTGACAATGGAATGAAGCTGAAGATCGGTGATCCGAGAATGATCAGACGTGCGGCGTTATCGCGTCATAAGAACGACTTTCGGGATGCCGAGACGATCCTGGATCTGTTGATGCGCGGGACATTTCCGGCGATCACGCCGCGGAGCGAAAAGAGTCGAGAGGTGCTCGATCTGCTCCATTACCGGCAGTCGCTGGTACAAAAGCGAACGTCGGTCATTAACCAACTGCAGGCGTTTGCCCGTTCAAAGGGTCTGGCGAGGTTTCGTATGTCGACGGTAAAGGCAAGAAAGATCATTGTCGAAGCCGCCGGGACCGGAACCGAGGAGCTTTTGGTCAGTTCGCGTCTTCTTCTTGCGGACGAACTTACAAGACAAATAAAAGTTCTTGAAGAGAGACTGGCAGAAGAAGTGGATAAAGAAGAACAGGTAAAGCTGTTGCTCACACATCCGGGCGTCGGGCTGATAAACGCCCTTGCACTGTTTCACACTCTCGGTGACGTCCGCCGCTTTCGCCGAAAGGAAGAAGTGGTGGCATTTGTCGGACTCGATCCTTTAGAGAAAAGCTCCGGCGAGAAGAGACGTATCGGATCGATCAGTAAGCACGGTTCACGGCTGGTGCGGCACCTGCTCGGTCAGGCAGCTCAAGCTTGTCGTGATAAACGGATAAGACAGTTCTATTCTCAGGTTAGCCGCCGGAGAGGCCGCCCAAAAGCAAAAGTTGCAGCGGCCAGGAAGCTTCTCATTAATTGTTACGTCATGCTTCGTGACGGTATCAGTTATGAGGAATTCACCCGGCGGGGCGAAGTTGGCTTGTGCGAGGGGTCAGGAGAGGTGACGAGAGATCTTCAGTCTCTGAGTGTCTGATGGTACAGCCAGCCATTTTCGAATAGTTGGAAATGAGCCGATCCGGTTTCATGTAGCCAAGATAAACTTGGCACGAATAGATGATGGCTTCGCCTAAAACGGCGTAAGCGCAAATTGAAAGAAATTCTAACTAAAAAGGAGGCAGGTTTGTTCTTTTGTCAGAACCCAGTCAACCAACCCATTCTCACACCATCGAACGTGTGCCGATCGAAGTGCGCTTGACATCCAGGGGTAACTTCATAGATGACCC
>JANOGL010000428.1:0-6271 GCA_031405985.1 Acidobacteriota bacterium
CGACATGCTGGGCTGCATCACGCATCCGCGTCTCAATCGCATAGGTAAGTTTGTAAAATGACTATTCTCCTCTAATGAAGATAAATCTCAGCGAAGAAGTTGCAGACGCGATAAGTGCGAACAAGCCGGTTGTCGCGCTCGAATCGACCGTCATCGCTCACGGCCTTCCCTTTCCGCAAAATCTCGAAACCGCGCATAAACTCGAAAAAATAATTCGAGACAGCGGAGCGATTCCGGCGACGATTGCCGTCTTCGGCGGTGAGTGTTTTGTCGGTCTCGACAACTCGCATATCGAAAAACTAGCAACGGACAAAAACACTCGTAAGATTTCACCGCGCGATCTTGCTATTGCTGCTGCAAAACTACTTGATTGCGCGACAACCGTTGCCACGACGGCGTTTTTCGCACATCGTGCGGGTATAAAAGTTTTTGCAACAGGCGGAATCGGCGGGGTGCATCGCGGTTTCGCGGCGGACGTTTCCGCAGATCTGCCGACCCTGGCAAGCACGCCCATAACCGTCGTTTGTTCGGGGGCGAAGATCGTTCTCGATCTACCAGCGACACGTGAGTGGCTCGAAACTTACGGCGTAACCGTACTCGGCTGGCAATGCGACGAGATGCCCGCATTCTACACACAGACGAGCGGCTTGCCTATAGACGAACGTGTCGAGTCTGCTCACGACGTCGCTGCAATCGTAAACGAACGCGATCAGCTAAATTTACAAACTGCCGTTCTCGTGACTGTTCCGGTTCCGAGCGAGGCCGAAATCGAGCGAAACGAACTTGAAACAATTCTCGATGTTGCACTAGCGACTGCCCGCAAAAACATTATCACCGGTAAAGAGATCACGCCGTTCTTGCTCTCGCAGATGTCGTCACTCAGCGGCGGCAAAACTCTCGCTGCAAACATCGCTCTGCTGGAAAACAACGCACGCGTCGCCGCCGAAATCGCGCGTGTTCTTCATTCATAAATCCGCGCTACGGGATTTAGCCACAGAGATCACCGAGATCACAGAGGTCTTTATGGATCACATCTATCTCTACTCGCCTCTGATAACGAATCTTCCCGTAGATAGAATACGTGTCAAAGTCCTTCTATGAACCCCGTTAGCGTCGCCGGTTATCTTCAGTCAAAATGTCGTCTTCCATTCTCTACGTTCTCTGTGCTCTCGGTGGCTAAAACTTTCCCGCGCCTCAAAGCAACCGTTCTTAAAACTCACCGCATCTAGGTTGTTGAGGTTAACTACCCGAAGCTCTTCCCGGAACATATCTGGTTTTAGGTTGTCTAAGTATTTGACGATACACAGGTTACAGCTGTGTTTCGCGGAGGTTGAACTATGTCTAAAAAGAGTTTTATTGATTCGGTGAAGGTCGGTAGTCCATGCGGCGAGTCATGGGAAAAGATGTCTGGCAGCGATCGCGTACGGTTCTGTTCGCACTGCTCGAAGCAGGTGAACAACTTATCCGAGATGACGCGCAAAGAAGCGGCGCGTTTTGTGCGACACGCGGGTGGTAACATTTGCATTCGCTACATCGCCGATCCAGTGACGCGGCAACCGATGTTCGCAAATCAGCTTTTGCAAATCACACGCCGCGCTCCGGGCATCGCCGCAGGCGTGATGAGCGCCTCTATGAGCCTGTCGACCGCAACGTATGCGCAAGGCGGAATGGCGCCAGTGACGATCGATAAGGCCGTTGTTCGAGTTGAAGGAAAGTCGTGCGACGACAACACAAAAAACAAGGTCGAATCGAAAGTTCAAGGCAAGATTACCGGCACAGTTACAGATCCGAACGGTGCTGTCGTTGCAGATGCAAGAGTGATTTTATTTAGCGCAAGTAATTCCGTGAACGCAAATACGAGCGAAGCCGGCGTTTACAAGTTTGAAAACTTGTCGCCGGGAACTTATCGTGTCGAAACCAGCTCTCCCGGATTCGTCACAAATAAAATGGAAGTGATCGTTGGTGAAAGAAACGACACAGTCGCGGATTCATCACTTGAAGTCGGCGGCTTCGAGGAAGTCGTCGAGGTCAAGCTCGATTTAGAACTAAAAGTTAGCCAGCTAGCCCTTGGCGGAATGATCGCTGCAGTCGAATACACATCACCGCTTTCGAGAGCGATTGCCGATGACGATGTCGAACTTGTTCGAGAGCTTCTTGTCAAAGGTGCGAACCTAAATGCAAAAGAAGAAAGTTACAGCAAGATCACGCCGCTGTTTGTCGCGGTTGAGCAAGGCAATATCGAGATCGTGCGTTTGCTGCTTGATTTTGGCGCGAAGGTAAACGCACGCGATAGCGAAAAGCAGACGCCGTTGATGCGTCTCGATGATGACGCGACACCGGAGCTTGTCGAATTACTTTTGCAATTTCGCGCTAAAGTAGATGCTGTCGATAACAACGGGAACACCGCGTTGATCATCGCGGCCGGGCATGCCAATCCCGAAGTCATCGAGGCACTCATCGATGGCGGTGCCGACGTTAACGCTTCGAACAAAGAGGGCAAAACTGCGCTGATGAGTGCGGCCGACTCTGACAATATCGAAAGCGTTCGCACACTGCTGGTAGCCGGTGCGAAAGCCAACGCAAAAGATGACGAAGGCGACGACGCGTGGGAATACGCGTACGACAAAAAGACAAAGAAATTGCTCGTCACCTATGGTGCAACGCCGAGACCCGACACGGACGACGAAGAAACTCCGGACGACACGCAGGACGACGAAGAGCCGAACAATTGATTTGCTGTTTTTCACGCACCGCGTGTAAGAAGGCTGCCTCGAGCTCGGGGCGGCTTTTTTCTTTTATGTGTTAATATGTGAAGCCGTGAAGACTTGTCCCGTCTGTAAAAAGGATTACAGCGACGACCTGAATTATTGCCTCGATGACGGCTCGCCACTTCTAGCTGCGCCAACATACGAGATGACAAACCGCCCGACCGAAGTTCTGCGACAGACCACGAATGTAGCATCCGATATTTCAAACGCAGAAACGATAGTCTCGGACACAGGCAGAATTTCCTCACCGTCACCGCTCACTCCGCCAACGCAAAAAGTTCTTCAGATGTCAGCGATGGAACCCGCATCGCGCATGGGCTGTGTCTTAAGCATTGGACAAGTCGCCGCCGCGTTGGCCATCGCCATCGGTCTCGGATTTGTCGGGATATTTTACACACTTCGTGAGAACACAGACGTTGCAATGCTGGAACCGCAAAAACCTGAATATTCGAATAGCGTTTTTGCAAATGCAACAAGTAATTCAATCGCGAACGAAAACGTTGCGATGAATTCGACCAGTCCGCCTACAACCGAAAGCGGGACGCCTAAAAATTCCACAAATAGTTTTGCTTCTAACAAGGACAGTGCACCGCTACCAAGAGTCTCTAAAACCATGCCGACAAACGAGAGCGGCACCCCAAAAAATACTACAGACATTGTTGGTGGAAATTCCGTTTTTGTTTACAGGACGAAAAGGACGAAAACCATCACCGGCGGAGTTCTCAACGGAAAAGCGATCGAGCTGCCGCAGCCGCCTTATCCACGGGCCGCCCGTGTAGTTCGAGCTTCCGGAACCGTCACGGTTCAGGTGCTGATCGACGAAAGCGGCCACGTGGTTTCAGCAAATGCCGTGAGCGGTCATCCGCTATTGCGAGCTGCTGCTGCAAGTGCGGCCCGTTCAGCGAAGTTCAAGCCGGCATTTCATGACGGTCAACCGGCGAAAGTTTCAGGCGTCATCAGTTACAATTTCGTTCTATAATTGCGAGTAGGAAAAATCAATAGATGAATGTTAGAATCCGAAGTAATATTTTATCTCCTGTAGCCCGCTAAATACGCCAAACCTATGAGATATTGCCCTATCTGCGAAGAGCGTTACGACGACGAAGTTATTAAGTTTTGCACAAAGGACGGCGCCCCGCTGCTCGAAGAGAAAGTGCCGAGCTTTACTACATTACCGAGCGAAGACCTCGACGATGAGATCGGGCAGGAGACGTTGATCAGCCGCCGCGAAGATCTGACCGACGCATCGACGACGCAGGGCGAGCGCATTGTGATCCCTGCTGTTGACGAACCGCAGCAGCAAGTTCGCCCGCGCACAACTCAGCCATACTATCCGCCGCCGCCGCCGCCGCCAAACACCGGCAAAACCATCGTGCTCACAATACTCGGCACACTCGGCGTGCTCGGATTCGGCGCCGGCCTGTTTTGGTTTTTGCAGAAAGAACCGGCTGCGAACATAAACGTCAACACAAACATGCCGAATGTGAATGTGAATATGAATACAAACACCGGCTTTGACGCAAATTTCAATTTCAACACCAACGCGAACTTCGCAACCAACTACAACATCAACACAAACCTGAACGCGAATATCAAAACACCGACGCCGACCGCAACTCCAAAACCTAGTCCGAGCACGACGCCAAGTCCGTCGCCTTCGCTAAGCGCAACCGCGACTCCGCGACCGAGCCCATCAGCGACGCGACCCGCTACGAATATTCGGCCGGCAAACACACCGGGCTCCACACCTGCACCAACGCCGCGAACCGGGCCGCGTCCGCCGGGGAATAACAACTAAAGAATTATTAACCGCAGATAAACGCAGATAACGCAGATATGAATCTTTTCTATCTGCGTTTTCTGCGTTTATCTGCGGCTAAATTTCTGATACGGCTTTTTCTACGGCGCGTCGCGGGTCGATGACGCCCCAGCCTTGGCGATCGACTTCATAATTCGGCAGGCGTTCGGCGGTGGAGATGAGGATTCGTTTGATCTGTGAAGGCGTGAGTTGCGGATTTGCTTCGAGCATCTGCGCGGCGACCGACGACACGATCGGAGCGGCGAACGAAGTGCCGTCGACGTATTTGTAATGTTTTGTGATCACGTTTTCGCGGGTCAGTTTTAGCGTGATGATCTGGCGGATGCTGTGAACCGGACGATCGAGCGCCGCGTCGAGTTCGGCGTCGATACCAGAATTTGCACGAATGATCTTGTGCAGATCGATGTCGGCGTTCTTATCAAGTTTGTCCAAAAGCTCAGCTTGCTGCGCGGTCGGCGTACCGGGCAAAATCGGCGCAGGAATCCAGATCGACGAAGCAATGACCTCAGGTTTTTGGAGACCATCAACCGTTGGGCCGTATGACGAGCGATACATGCCGCGTTTTGAGCGATTTATCGAGTTGTGATCATCCAAACCGCCCACCGCGATGCTCGACGGCGCACTCGCAGGCGGAAACACAGGATGTTCTGGCAGATGGCCGGCGTTACCAACCGCGCAGACGACCGTTATTGCGGCGGCGGAACATTCCTCGACAACCTGCGAGAGCGGATCGGTCAAGTAACTTTGTTCGTCGTCACCGCCGGCTGAAATGTTGACAACCCGGATGTTGTAACGCTCTCGATTTTCTAAAACCCAGGTCAAGCCATCTTGAATATTCTGCTCGCTGATCCGACCCGTTTTTGCGAGTTTAACAAGAGCCACTTCTGCGTCGGGTGCGATGCCGCGATAAAATCCATTCGACAAACTTCCGTCGCCCGCCGCGACAACCGAAGTCATCATGCCGTGCCAACTCGCGACATCAGGCTCGAAAAACGAGTGAGTGTCACCCTCGCGGTCGAGCAGGTTACGATAAGCGACGATTCTATTTTTTAGATCTACGTGCGGATAAAAACCCGAATCAAGAAACGCAATCGTCACGCCCTTACCTGTAAAGCGTTCGTCGGCGTCGAGCCGAAGCGGTGTCGAAAGTACGTGTGAGCCGTCCTTTTGTACGGCGGCGTCCTTGATGATCTGCTCTTTAGCGCGTTCGAAGAGCCGCGCGCATCGACTGCAAACTTCTTCGCAATCACTTGCTCCGGGCGCATTTGCGTGAATGAGTTTTGCAAGATCGTCCGCGAGTCTTGACAGCAATACAAACTTGCCGTGCGCATCACGCGAACACACATCACACGTCACGCCGCTGTGCGTCGCGTACGCGGTTTGTGTTCTATATTTTTTCGAAGTTGCTTCGTGCAGCGTCATCGTCGGTTTTTAAGTTTTCCACACTAACTGGTTAAAATCAATCGAAAGCGATTTTCCCACGAAACACACAAAAGACACGAAAAATATTCTCTGTATTAGTTTCAGTGTTTTTCGTGTGGTTCCTGGGCCAAGGAAAGCCGCCTTCGTGATCGTGCCGCAGATCGCGCACATTCGTCCCGACCGTATCGGCCATCGCATTGAATGCATCAAGCTAGGCGAAATGGCTGCGCTTGCAATGCTTGACGAGATCAAAACTCTCGCA
>JANOGL010000503.1:0-3373 GCA_031405985.1 Acidobacteriota bacterium
TACGGCCGTCTGCTAAACCCACCGATCTTCATCATCCGCCAAACCGTCGGCCCAAACGCGCTCTACAAACTGCCGCAGGATCATATCCACTTCAGATTTTCACAGGCGTTTTAGATGCAAAAAGGCCCGCGGCGTCAAAGCAAGCCGTCAATCGGATGCGAAAGATGCGCTTATCGTGACCGGCAGACAACTTGGCGCGAGCGTTAAGGAACTTGCCAACGTGGCTCAACTCAGCGGCTCAAACGTCAGCCGTAGACACGATGCAGCGAATATCAGACTAAAGTCCGACACGGAACTTACAGCAAACGTCAGGTTGGTCAAAAAAATCTATGAAATGAGTTAACAAGAATATCAAATCGCAATATCGCAAGCCTGACCCCATTTTATGTGACCCCATTTTATGTAGGAAGCGTATGACAAAGTGATGGTATGAGAAAAAGAACTTTAATACTGATAACTTCAATTTATCTTGGAATTAGCTTGGTCGCTATTGGCTTTTCTCAAGCTGATTCAAGTAGCAACAAACGCATAAAGCTGTCCTTCGCAACGATATTTGTGCCAATGGATTTTGAGACGATTTCGCTGGTAGGAAAAGATGCGAATATTTCAAAATTTTGTAATTCTGACTTTACTCTTTCTAGTGAGATTGGAAAACATGCGGGGAAACCTTCCAATCCTCTAAATAGCGGTTATTCGGAGAGGCGTATTACCATAGATGGAAAAAAAGCGGTTTTGGTTCGGGACCAGACTTCTGAGGAGTATTTTTCGGCACTATATTTTAAGTCAGTCGGACGTTACAGTGATCCCGCTTCAGTCGTTATTAGATACAATTCGCTCAGTAAGAGACAATCGGCAGAACGTATGCTTCGATCGTTGAAATTCCACAAAAACAAAAACTAGTATCGAAAATGAAAGAAAATGAAAGGGTCAGGCCTGCGATTTTGCGATTTGTTCTAAGAAGGGAGCCGATTTGCGGCACCGATCATCGATCTTTCAATTCTGCGCTGCACTACTACAATGTTCTAGTTAACCGACATCAGGTTTAGGATGTGCGTGTCGTCGAGTTCGACGATGAGGTTGTCTTGGAGCGGCTTTGCCGGAACCTCGATCGCTTCGGGGTAAGCGACCGGCAGAGCGGTTTGTTTGCGAAGCGTTTTGCGCAGGTACATGGCTTTGTCGGCGGCGGCGATCATCTCGTCAAAGTCACCGCCGAATCGCCCGAAGCTCGAGCTGCCGAGACTGACGCCGACTTTTGCAACTCGGTCATCGTCGATCTTTAACTCAAAGGCTGCAACGGCAGCTTCGATACGTTTGCTAAGCTCAGTGACATCCTCAGGAACAGATTCCGGAATCAGCGCGACGAATTCGTCGCCGCCGTATCGTGCGAGAAAATCGTACTCGCGAAGCTGCCCTAGAATCACCTGACTAATCTCTTTTAGCAGGTGGTCGCCGGCTTTGTGGCCAAACGAATCGTTAATAGCCTTAAAGCCATCGAGGTCGAGCATGAGCATCTGAAAACTGGATTTAGCGCGATTCGCCCGGGCGACTTCGCGTCCAAACTGCTTCTGCAAACTGCGTGCATTTGGCAGACCGGTCATCGGGTCCGTCAGTGCGTGCGTTTTGGCTTCGTCATGTTCGAGCGATTTATGAACGGCGTCAGCGGCGATGCGCGAGATGGTGTCGAGAAGACGAATGTGCTCTTCGCCATAGCTTTCGAGCTCGCTGGAATAGATCGTCACGGCGCCGATTAGCGCTTCATCTGCAATAAGCGGGATCGACACCATCGTTTTATAAATTTGTGTCAGATCGGGCTGTGTGTGAAAGAAATCAAGATCGGGCTCAACGTTTCGGACGGTACCGCGTGATTTGAGAGCAAAGCCCGTCGCTCCCTGACCGACTATTATCTTGTGCAGAGAGATCATCTCGGCATTGGCACCTGAAACGTGTGCTGCACTCGCCGAGCGTTTGTTGCTATCGAGCAGATAAACCGCGCAGGTGTCGAACGGCACAAACTCGGCGACCTTTGCAGAAAAAAGTTCGAGCGTGTCATGCGGATGCGCGGACGAGCTGAATTCGCGCGCCAATTCGTACAGGCTGAAGACCTCACGATTTGCAAGCTTGATCTGCTCGACGAAGTGACTCTTTTCGACCGCCGGTGCATTTTTGTCTGCTTCGGTGTAAGCAAGACCGCCAGCGATGAGTTCGTTTTCAAAAGCCGTGAGATGTCTGATCAGCGTCGATACGACCATCGGGTCGTATTTGGTACCGGCCTCGGCTTGGATAGTCTGTCGAGCCTTTTCGCGCGTCATCGCAGGGCGATACGGACGCTCGCCACGCAGTGTGTCGAACGCATCCGCGATGGACAAAATGCGCGCTGTGAGCGGAATTTGCTTGCCCTTCAAACCTTTCGGGTAACCCGAGCCGTCCCATCTCTCGTGGTGATAGCGGACAGTCGGCACAACCGGATAATCGAAACCGACTTTCTCAAGAATCGACGCTCCGACCTCGGCGTGAATTTTTACTTTTTCATGCTCAGCCTCGGTGAGAGAGCTTGTCTTGTTAAGAATGTGATCGGGCACGGCAAGTTTGCCGATGTCGTGAAGAAGAGCACCGGTTCTGAGCGCGTCGATCTTGTGTTCGGGCAAGCCAAGCATTCTTCCGATGCCGACCGCATAAATTTGCGTGCGGCGAACGTGGCCGATTCCAACTTGATCGCGTGCGTCGATTGCGGTCGCGAGAGCTTCAACGGTCGCGAGATGGACGCGACTCGAGTTTGAAATCTCTTGAGTCATTTCAGCTAGCTGGCGTTTTAGATGACGGCGATAATAAAAGGCAGAGGCAAAAAGCAGCGGGACGAGGACAAACGCAAACTCGGCGCCGAAATACGCAAACACCAGCCACAAAGTGGGAAGCGCTAACAGCAACCACACCGGCCAAAGTTTCGCCAGGAATAATTTATTTTTGTTGGACAACATTTTGTTCACTTCATGCTCCACGGAGCATCGGCGCCAGTTATAACTCAACTGTCGTGCCAATGGCCGAACATGTGTAAAATGCTTGTGTTTACAGAAAAGTTTGGCTGACGGGAATTTTCATGCGGTCATTTTGACCGAATCGGAAGAACGTAGTCGGTCACATCAACCGGTTATCAGTAATGACGATCGTCGTAATCATAGGTGTCAAAATCGTCGCGCTCGGGCGCCTGGTCGTGTTCGGGGTCAGTCATCACGTCGAGTTCCATAGGGTCAAGCCCCACGATCTCAAGGCTCGAGCCGCACTCATCACATGTTACCCTGTCGCCTTGCTCAGATTCTGCGTCAACGAAAACTTCTTCGCTACATTCGGGACAATTTGCTGTTGGCATTTTTATGAT
>JANOGL010000506.1:0-3607 GCA_031405985.1 Acidobacteriota bacterium
CTTTACGACGATCCTCGCCGCTTCGAGGTTCGCTACGATCTCGCCTACTACGACAAGATCGACACGCTGCCCAACGCGCAGAACGTCGAAACGACTTTCACGCGACTGCTCACGGGACAGGTCGGGCTTCACTACACCGACGTGCGGCGCTCGTTAGGCGCGGTCGACGACGAGAAGGGCGTGGCCTGGTCCCTGGTGGCCAAGGCAAGCCAGACCTCCGGCCAGGTCACCCCACAGATCTACGGCACGTTCGACGTCGGCTTTCCGCTCCCGCTCCCGCATTCATCGATCTGGCTGCGCAGCGCCGCGGGCGGCGCCAATGGCGACCGCAACAGCAGTCTCGCCAATTTCTATTTCGGGGGATTCGGCAACAACTATGTCGACAATGGGCCTATCCGGCGCTATCGCGAATACTCCGCGCTGCCCGGGTTCGAAATCGACGAAGTGAGCGGACTCAATTTCGTGCGCCAGATGGTGGAGTGGAATTTGCCGCCGATCGTCTTCAATCAGCCTCCGCCGCCGGGCACACCGACCGTCTCGGCCCCGATTCGCGTCCGAACGACTAGAACCGAAAGCGACCAGTCACAAGGCGGTGCACCGCCTTATACAAAGATAGTGAGAGAGCGCGAGATTAACACTCCGACCCGGCGAACTGAGTTTCCGGTCGAACCGACGAAACCTGTTCGGGAGGCACCGCCCCCACCACCGCCTATCATCGTCATGCCGGCGCCTGCACGGGCCCCTACAGGCAAGAAGCCGGACGGCAGATAACCGCCTGCATAACATAACAAAAAGCGCGCGAATCGACTCGGTGAGCGCGCTTTTTATTTTATTAGGAGCGATGTGGTTTGTTGCTGAAGTTCTTGTAGGTTGAAAAAAGGTTCAATAATGAGCAGAATTGACTGGAACCCATTAAATATCGTGTGAAATATAACGCACGGCAGTAGATTGCCGGTTTTAACGCGAATCGCCGTCAGGATCATGCTGAGCAATGTGAGCAGTAGAATTGTCGACGTGCTCGGCCAATATTGCGGCACGTGGACGACCGCGAAAAGAAAAGTCACAAGCAAAAACGCCGCCGGAACACCCATCGCGCGCTGAAACGCAGAGTACAGCACGCCGCGATAGACGAGTTCTTCGACAAATGGCGCGGTTAACGTAGCGACGATCGCTATCATAAAGACCGCCATTCGCGAACTTTTTAATATTCTTATAAGGTCGTTCTCTTGTTCAGGAATAAGATTGCCGACCGCAACCGCGATCAGGCCGAAACCGACCAACACTGCGATATACTGCCACCACGCAAAACCGCCTGACTTCCAACCGAGCATCTCTTTAAAGGAGAATCTTCTTCCACGCGTTACGACCAGCCACGCAAGAGCGACTGTAAGCAAGTGGGCGGGAACGATCGCGGCTATCTGTACGACGATCGACATCGCGTCGGTTTTGGCAAATTCGACCAGAGCTTCGCTGTCGGTGAGCTGCACGCCGTTCATCGCGAGATATGGAACTAGGAAGATCGCCGGAATAATAACTATGAACAGAACACTCGCGATCCAAACGCCTATCGCCTCCCAAGATTGCCACGGCGGGTAGTCAGGCGACGGCGCAACGTTTGTCTGCGGCGTTTCAGGAATCGGAAGATTTGAGTAGTATTCGGCTTGTTCGGGTGTTTCCACTTAAGAGAGTGTAGCTAATCGACGCGGCTGGCGGCAACTTTCGCAACTTCTTGTCTTGTGTTCCTGCGCGATTAGGGCTAACCTAAAATCCCGTGGAGCTACACGGCAAAAATCCTCAACAAAACGTTATCGCAATTATTCCCGCACGCTACTCGTCTGTGCGCCTTCCGGGCAAGATGTTACGCGAGATTGATGGCAAGCCGCTGATTTTGCACACTTTGGAGCAGGCTCGCAAAACGCGAACTGTTTCTCGCGTGATCGTCGCGACTGATGACGAACGAATTTTTGATGTGGTCACCGAAGCGGGAGGCGAAGCTGTAATGACTTCGCCCGATCATCGATCCGGCAGCGACCGCATCGCCGAAGTCGCGCAAAATTTACCGGAAGGCTCGATCATCGTGAATGTTCAAGGCGACGAGCCGTTGATCTCGCCCGACACGATCGATGCTGCCGTGAATGCATTGATCGATGATCCTGACGCCGACATGGCGACGACGTGCGAGCCGATCGAGAGTCTTAGTGAGTTGCTCAACGGTAACAATGTCAAGGTCGTTGTCGGCGAAGATGGATACGCGCTGCATTTTTCGCGATCGCCAATGCCGTGGCCTCGCGAAGCGTCGCTCAAGTATGGCGGCGATCCGAATCAAGCAATAGAAGAGGAACCGGAGCTGCTCTCGAACTTTAGAAAGCACACGGGCCTGTATGTTTACCGCCGCGAATATTTACTCGAATTTACAAAATTGCCGCAGACGCGGCTCGAAAAGATCGAGATGCTCGAACAGCTTCGGGCACTTGAGAATGGCGCGAAGATCAAGGTCGTCGAAGCGGCTGCAAAATCAATCGGCGTCGATACCGAAGAAGATCTGCAGCTTGTCGAGCAGCTTATGAAAGCGGAATTCGAGCAAGCGGCGCAATAATTTATGCAAGATTGGATCGGAATTGGATTTTTTGTGCTGCTGATCGTCGGAGCGGCGCTTGGGCTCAAGTTGTTGAGCAAACCGCGGATTTCGACATCGGATGAGTTTGAGCGGCGGGCAGCAGAAGAAAAGACGATGCTGGGAGCTTCGATGAATGCGTTGCAGGAAATGATCGATCCTGAAGCCGCGAAGGCCAGAGAAGTGATAGAACAGATGAAGGACGGAAATTATCAGAAGAAAAAGCGGGAAGGTAAGGCCGGTGGGACTGAAACCGGTTCCATCGAGGAGGATTTTCGAGAATGAATTTTTCAACAATTATCGGCGTTGCGCTTTTCTTGACGGCAGTGATCCTTAGTCAAAAAATAACAGTAAACGCGAGTGCGAAGCTCGATGACGCTACAAAACTAAAGGTTATTGAAGTGTTTCGGAAGAGGAATTTGAATTACACAATCTTTATTTTCGCGATCGTCATTTTGTTTCTTGCGGCGATATACCTTTTTCCGCAATGCACTTCTAAGATAACGATCGCTTACGCGGTTGTTTTTGCCTGCTACATTCTGATGAAACTTATTTTGAACGTGAAGAAATTGAAGGAAATTGCTGCTCCACCGGAGTACATTCGGAGTGTGATCATCAGTTTCGGCGTATTTATTTGCGGTGCTGTCGCAGCCGGCATTGTCATCGCGGTCGGAAATTTTGCCCTTGCGTATTGAGGAGATATTAAATGACAGATAAAAAAACTAAATACATTTTCGTAACAGGCGGTGTGGTTTCGAGTTTGGGTAAAGGACTGGCGGCGAGTTCGATTGGCTGTCTGCTCGAGGCTCGCGGGCTGAGCGTGCAAATGATGAAGCTCGATCCATATATTAACGTCGATCCGGGCACAATGTCGCCGTTTCAGCACGGCGAGGTTTTTGTGACCGATGACGGAGCCGAGACCGACCTCGATCTAGGGCATTACGAGCGTTTTACGAACGCCAAGCTCTCGCAGGCGAATAACTGGACGAGCGG
>JANOGL010000020.1:0-3268 GCA_031405985.1 Acidobacteriota bacterium
AGCAGAGTCGATCCACTTCCCGCCTATAAAACTGCGATAGATTGTCATAAATTTACGTGATAATCTTATACGAACCGATGGCCAAAGGCAACGAAAACGTCCGTAAATTGCTGGAAGATCGTGTGTTAGAGCACGTTGAGAAGATGTTTTTGTTTTCTGAGGTTGACGGACGTGAGTGGTCTTATATCGAATTTGACCAAGCCGTAAATCGCACTGCAAACATGCTTCGCTCGTACGGCATTAGCAAAGGCAATGTCGTCAGTCTGTTGCTGCCGAATTCCGCCGAATATATCATTGCTTACTTCGCCTGTTGGAAGATCGGAGCTCTCGCCGGCCCGGTCAACTCGCTGCTAAAAAGCGAAGAGATCGCGTGGGTCGTCAAAAATTCCGAATCGAAGCTGATCTTGTCGGACCCATCCGCGTTAGCGGATGGCCAGTTACTTGAGTTAAATAACAACGTCCCAATCATTACGAACTGGCCGCCCACTGACGCAGGCGGTTCCGACGAGCTCGACGACGTCGATATCGACATTGACGACGAGGCCATTATTATTTACACATCGGGCACGACCGGCAAACCAAAAGGCTGTCTGCTCACGCACGGCAACTTGATTGCAAACGCACGGCAGATCGCCGACTGGATGAGCTTCGGCGTTGATGATCGTTTGCTCACAGTAATGCCGCTCTTTCACATGAACGCCGTCTCGGTCACAACGATGACGGCGCTTTACTCAGGCGGCTCAACAGTCGTGAGTCCAAAATTCTCAGCTTCACGGTTTTGGGACACTATCGAGAAATACAAGATCACATCGTTCGGCTCGGTCGCGACGATGCTGTCGATGCTGCTCCAACGTAGTTCCGAGTCCCAAGTTCCAAGTTCCAAGTTAAATCCAAAATCTAAAATCCAAAATCAAAAATCCGAATCGCTTCGATTCGCTATGTGCGGCTCTGCGCCGGTGCCGGCAGAAGTGCTGCGAAAGTTTGAAGAGACATTTGGTTGTCTTGTGATCGAAGGTTACGGTTTGAGCGAATCTACGTGCCGCTCGACATTCAATCCGCCGAACGAATCGCGTCGTCCCGGCTCGTGCGGTCAGCCGATAGGTAACGAGATGAAGATCGTTGACGATGACGACAACGAGGTCGGAGAAGGTGAATTGGGCGAGATCGTCCTTCGCGGACCAAATATCTGCAAAGCGTATTTCAAGAACGCGGAGGCCACCGAAAAAGCGTTTCGCGGCGGTTGGTTTCACACCGGCGACATTGGTTATCGCGACGCCGACGGATTTTTTTACATCGCCGATCGCAAATCGGACATGATAATTCGCGGCGGCGAGAACATTTATCCGCGCGAGATCGACGACGTGCTTTACACCCATCCTGCGGTCGAGGCCGCCGCCGTCATCGGCGTGTCCGATGAACTTTACGGCGAAGAGGTCGCCGCCTTTGTCGTTCTAAAAACGCGCGCGAATGTTACTGATGACGAATTGATGAGCTTTTGCCGCAAGCATCTCGCCGATTACAAATGTCCCAAGACGATTCACTTCCTCGATGAAATTCCAAAAGGCCCGACCGGCAAGCTGCTCAAACGCGAACTTGCGTTAATTTTTGGCGCGAGCTAACTCTGCCTCGGCGGCGATGTAACCAAAGCTCGCCCACTGGTTGCCGGCAGTGATGCGACGAAATATCTGCTCCGCACGGACGCTGTCGCGATTGTAGAGAAACCAGTTGCCAATGCCGTAGCCGAGCGATGCGTTGCCGAGCGAGTCGGCTTTGTCACCGATTGCTTCGAGCAGCATTTCAGCGCGGACTTCGCCGCGATAGAGCCGCAGCAATCTCAGATAATCGTCGTTCTCGATCACTTCGAAGTCGCCGTCGATCGCTTCGAGCAGACGCGCGGCCTGCGGATTTTTCTCGAGCCGTCGCAGCGTCATGTAATACCAATGCGTCGTCGCGGCGAGCATGTCGTTATTTTTTGAGACCTTCATGCACTCGCTGTAAGCCTTTTCCGCTTTTTTGAAATCGCCTTTGACGTAATACGCAAGACCAAGGTGATTCCAGATGTTAGATTGCAGCGTGCTCGTCGGGATGTTCTTCGCGTTTGGCAACCCATCGGGCTCGATTTCGTCAGGCTTGCCTTTTACGAGCTTCGCCGCCGTCTCAAAATCGCGAATCGCGTCGTCAAAACATCGCAAAGTTATGTATCGATGACCGCGATTTCGGTAAGCCCTGGCGTCCTGAGGCCAGCGATTGATCGCTTTCGTAAATATCGCGATCGCCTCTTTGTAACGTCCCGTGTATGCAGTTCGCCGCCCATACCAAACAAGCGAATCCGCGTCGCCGCCCTTGGGAGCAGTGAGAGCAATCTTGCGCGCCTCGTCAAGCTTCTTCTCGTAATCAAGTGTTGTCTCAGCCGACATCGCAGGCGCGACTTCTTTTGCGGCATCGGCGCACGTTTGTGCATTAGTAATGTGCAAGCTGATCAAAAAGACAAACGTACTTACGAAGACTGATTTCATAGCGGGAATTTTAACAAACGCCGGGGCACACTCGCTAATACTCGTGTTTCTGCCCGCCTTCTTTGCGTGCTTTGCGTCTTTGCGGGAAAATTGAGCTATGACATTAAATTCGTTTGCTTATTCACTGCCCGATGAGATTGAAAGCAGTTTGCAGCGTGAACTCGCCGCATGGCACGATGCGGATAAGATTGTCCGTGTCTGGAAAAAGGACGCAAGTGTCTGGACGGACGACGACGAAGCAAAATGGCTCGGCTGGCTCGACATTGTTGATGAAGAACTTGCGGATCTCCAGAAATATCGCGATCTCCGCGATGACATCGCGTCGGCAGGTTTTACCGACATTCTGCTGCTCGGAATGGGCGGCTCGTCGCTATGTCCGGAAGTTCTGGCAATGACGTTTGGCAAAACGAATTTTCACATCCTTGACTCGACCGTTCCTGCGCAAGTAAAAGCCGTTGAAAATAAAATCGATCTCGAAAAAACGCTCTTCATAGTCGCAAGCAAATCGGGCTCGACGCTCGAACCGAATTGCTTTAAGCAATATTTCTTTGAACGCGTGGCGGATAAGCAAGGTCGCCAAAATGCGGGCCGTCAATTCATCGCGATCACCGATCCGGGGTCTAAGATGGAACAGGTCGCAAAAGACGACGGCTTTCGACACATTTTTTACGGCAAACCCGACGTCGGCGGAAGATTCAGCGCGCTTTCGGCGTTTGGAATGACAGCCGCAACGGCGATGGGTCTCGATGTCG
>JANOGL010000032.1:0-4020 GCA_031405985.1 Acidobacteriota bacterium
TCGACGGCGGTTTTAGCCTGCGTCCTTTTATCTACAACCGCAAACTCGGTGACGCGCTCTCGTCTCGTTATGAAGAGGACACGTCGCAAAAGTTTCCACTGTCGTTTTTCGTCCGAGGCGACGCTTACAATTTGCTCGGGCTTTTCAGCACTGATATTCACCTGTTCGGCGTAGATGCAGCAAACGAAACTGCTCCGCGTATTCGTCTGCTTGGAACCGACCAGCTCGGACGCGACCGCTTTTCGCGGCTGCTCGTCGCGACAAGATTTTCTTTGCTCGTCAGCCCGATCGGTACATTACTCGCGTGTCTGATCGGTGTCGTATTCGGCGCGATCAGCGGCTATGCAAGCCGTACAATTGACGGCGTGATGATGACCGTAGCCGACACGGTGATCTCGTTGCCGACGTTGATATTGATACTGGCGGCGCGCGCTGCGTTTCCGCTCGAGCTGCCGCCGTTTCTTGCCGCGACGATGTTGGTGACGATCTTTGCTCTCACCGGCTGGGCAGAAATGGCGCGGCTCGCACGCGGACAGGTTTTAGCGGTTAGGCAGCTCGACTTTATAATGGCGGCGCGAGCAGGCGGCTCGACGGAGACGCGAATACTGTGGCGGCACATCTTGCCAAACATCGCCGGACCGCTCGTTGTTCAAGCGACGCTGATCTTACCTGCATTTTTCCTTGCCGAGATCGCGCTCTCATTCCTCGGCGTAGGTCTGCAAGAGCCCGAACCGAGTCTCGGCAACATGCTCACCTCGGCGTCAGACCTCACGCAATTGGCGCAGCATCCGTTCCTGCTGCTCTCACCCGCCCTCATTATTTTTCTCTTCGTGCTCGGAATTCGTCTTTTGAGTAGAAAGCAAAACACTGCGATCGCCAGTCCATAATTTTTGAACCCGCGAGGAATTGGTGTATGATTGCGGCATTCGCACAATATGAAACCGCTGATCACCTTCGGGTGTTTTGTCATCGCCGCTTGCAATGTTTTGGGACAGCCGCCGTCGCAAACAGATTTCCCCGCGCTTGTTGAAAGGATTTTGAAAAATCGAAAGCTCGATCTTGCAAAAGTTTGTCCCGCAAGTGATGTGGTTGCGAATCGGGTGTTTCGCGATTACGGAGCGATCTTTGTATCAAAGGGAACATCACTGCCCGGCCGATGCGTTTTTGACAGTGAGGCCGAAGTGAAGGCGTTTCAATCGTTAGCCGAACCTTACGAATTGACTGTTGGCCGGGTGAACGTCACCTTGCAACGCGCCGCGATGCATGCATTCGAAGATGCGCGAGCCGAGGCTGCACACATGCGACTTTCAATAACGCCGCGTGGTGGCTCGGCGGCGTCGACGCGTAGCTACGCAAAAACCGTCGAGCTTTGGAATTCACGTTTTTCGCCTGCATTGCGTTACTGGACTGCGAAGGGAAAGATCACACGCGACGAGGCCGATACTTCAATTAAAGCGCCGATTCGCGAGCAGGTCGCCACGGTGCTCGCGTGGGAAGCGAAAGGTTTTTGGTTCAGTAAAGACCTGCGAAAGTCGATTTTGTATTCTGTCGCCGTGCCCGGCGCGTCGCAGCATGTCTTTATGTTGGCGCTCGACGTGTCGCAATTTGCTGACGCGCGTGTGCGCCGAATACTTGCAAAATACGGATGGTTTCAAACAGTGAAGAGCGACCTTCCGCACTTCACGTACCTCGGCGTGAGCGAAGCCGATCTTCCGACGCTCGGCTTGAAACGCGACGTAATCTCGGGACAAACTTTTTGGATACCTGACATGAAGGAGTGAAGCGATGATCTGCTCAAACTGTAACACCGTCAATGACGAAAATAACGTCTATTGCAATAGCTGCGGCCACCCGATCACAGGGAACCAGACGTTCTCCGCACACCTGACCATTCCGTATCAACATCAACAACAGCCGCCGACGATTCCGGTTGTCGATCAGCAGTTTCCGTCGGTCGTGACTCCGTTTATCGGTCAGTCGACGGCGCCGCCGAAAAAGCGCGGGCTTGTCGCCGTGTTGATCGCACTAGTCGCGATTTTAGTGCTTGGCGTGATCGCCGTTGCCGGTTTGTTTATTGCGATGAATTATGGCGGCGAGAGCGAGACGCTGCCCGATCATCTTGGAATGTTCGTCCAGTCGGATGCGAAGGATCGCGTCGACGAAATTCGCCGACAGGATTTTACGAACGGAGGCGAAGCGCGTAACAGCTTGATGAAAAGCGATCACCCGATCGTCACGCCGCGGCCGAATCTGATACTTTACGCCGACAGCCGCGACGTGCCGGTCAACGACATGCGGCTCGTTCAGCTCGATACGATAAGGGACGATGGCTCGATGAAGACGCTCGACTTTCAGGTCGCGCCGGTTGACGGCAAGCCTGAGATGAAGCGAATTCGCGTGCCTCAAGACATTACTATCGGCCGTTACGCCTTTGCTCTTTTTGACGGTTACTTTAACGAGGGCAAGCACAGGTTTTGGCCGTTTCAGGTGCGCGATTCTACAAAGGCAAACAACGACGATTTGCTGAAAGCAGCTTCCGTTGCGCTAAAACCAAAAACCGCGCCTCCGCTCGTCACGACAAAAACCGCTGTGCCGCCCGCAAATGTCGCGACCGCGGTCTCGCCGCCCGACGGCGGAACCGCCGCAACTGTTAAGACGCGTATCAAACTTCGCAGCGGCCCGACGCAATTTGCAAAAAATCAGATTGGCAGCCTCAATCCCGGTCAGCGAGTTTACATTCTCGATTACTCAACGAATGTCGAAACTTTTAATGGTGTCACTTCTCGCTACGCTTACGTGCAGACCGAGGGCGGTAAACGCGGCTGGGCATTTGCGGCGTTTCTACAATAAATTTATGATGACGAAAATCAAATTTATTTTACTGTTGGCCCTCTGCTGCCCTGCGTGCGGCGGCGATAACAGCAAGTGGAAAACCGTCTCTGTTTCACCGAACGCAAATAACGCTATGAACTCAACACCCGTCGCCGATAACAAGAAGAGCGGCTTTATGAACAATCTGCCCGCGGGATTCGCGCAGCCGAACGACGACGTCGGCCGTCGAATGCTAAAGGAATACGGAGCGATATTTGTCTCACGCGCAGGCGCGCCGAAGACCGCAGTTTTCAAGAATGACGGCGAGGTCGCGCAGTTTCAGACGTCAGTTCAGTCGTCCCGCGAAACTATCGGCGGCGTCGAAGTCGAGCTGCAATCTGCGTCGATGAAAGCGTTGAAAGAAGCTGCTGCCGAAGCTGCACAGAACAAGGTGACGATCACGCCACGCGGCGCCGAAGCGGCAAAACGTTCATATCAGGGCACGGTCGAACTGTGGGCGAGTCGAGTAAATCCGGGTCTCGAACATTGGACAGCGCAAGGTAAAATCACGGCTGCCGACGCTCAGCGAATAAAATCGCTCACCCCGTACGAACAAGTGCCTGAGATCTTCAAACTTGAGTCGCAGGGCATCTTTTTCTCAAAAGATCTGTCGAAATCGATTATCTATTCCGTCGCGCCGCCGGGCACGTCGCAGCATCTCTCGATGCTGGCGCTTGATGTTGAAGAGTTTGAAAACGCGCAGGTGCGCTCTATTCTCGCAAAGCACGGCTGGCATCAAACGGTCGTCTCCGACCTGCCGCATTTTACATACCTCGGCGTCGCGGAGAGCGAACTTCCCAAACTTGGTTTGAAAAAAGTAACCAATAGCGGGCGTGTATTTTGGGTGCCTGATATTTAGAGAACTGAGACTTCGATGCGGAAGGTGGTTTTCTGCGAGCAGGTATTCTTTACCGTCACGAAGTTGTCGCCTTTTGAAGTGATCGCATCGTAATCTTTGCCGCCCGACTTGAATTCCACACAGTCCCCGTCAGACGCTACGACGGCCGACAGCTCTTGTCCCGCCGCGCACGCGAGCACAAATGACCTCGAGTCGTTACCATTGATCTCGCCGTCGAAACGCGTCTGTACTGCGCCTTTTGCAAATTTCAAACGCGTCGTCGCGGGATAATCTTCCTCTCGCGTTGGCGT
>JANOGL010000081.1:0-9303 GCA_031405985.1 Acidobacteriota bacterium
TACAATCTCGCGTTCGGCATCACCGTCTTCCCCGCGTCGCTGCTGTTTGGCTTAACGTGGAACAACTTCGGCGCGCCGACGGCGTTCGCGGCAAGCGCGTGCGTGTCGATACTCGCGATGGTGCTGCTAACAACTGTGAAAGCGGAACATCCATTTAGACATAACGCTTCAACAGAATAATCTCCGCACCTTTTCGTTGACACGCCATCCGTAACGGGCGTATATTTCGCCTTGTTAGCCCAAAACTCGCTTAGGGCAACGATCCCGGTTGTTTCGCCTTTGAAGACCAAGCAACCTTTCTGTTAATTGACACTCCCGCTCTCCCGTGAAAGGAGGTAATAAAATGAAAACATTTACAAAAGGAGCAGCAGTGATGCTCGTGGTAATTTGCGCGGTATTTGCCGGTGCAGCCCAGGACAAACTTCGTCGGGTCGAGCAGCCTGCGAAGTATATTTACTCAAATACACCGATTGAGGTTGTAGTAAATATTGATGGCAAGGAAATGCCAGGCAGAGAAATAATGGCTGGGTCTGATTGGCTTAAAAGAGTAACTTTAGATATCACTAATACATCTGGCAAAGATATCAATTCGTTGTGGATCAACCTAATTTTAAGAGAGGCTTCCCACGGAATTAACAAGGCTACTCCCGAAACAGTAGGAATCGCGATCCCGGTCGAGCTTCTGCATTCAGATGTAAAAGTAATGTCGACGGGAAACCGAGTCACGATCAAGCCGTCAGCGCAGTTTATCGACGTTTGGACAAAATATGCGCTGGAAAACGGAATGAAGGATATCGAGAAAGTTATCCTCGAGATAAGACAAGTTCTCTTCACCGATGACACCGGATGGTACATAGGCCATCGAACCCGCAAAGATCCAGAATCAGGCCGTTATGTGTTCGTTACCGAGAACCTAACCAACTCTACCGAGAGATGGAAGGAGAACTAAAATGATAAATCATCAAAAACCCGATTCAAGGACAAAAAGATATTCCATCTTTGGATTATTTGCAGGCATAGTTCTAGTAGCTATCACTGTTTTTGGATATTTTGTTCCTTATAATCAACAAGCTCAGAAAAAAGAGGCGTTAGTGAAGTTCTTTGTAGGCGTAGCTCCGATTACCGCAGCGTCTTTTAATCTTGGTAAAGAGCAATTTAAGTTTGATAAAAAATTTCGTGCCTCGGCGGATTGGTTTAAAGATATTTCCGTGAACATTACTAATACGAGTGGCAAATCTGTTACATACGTTGAGGTGGCTGTAACTTTTATGCCTCCCAAAGGTAGTGAACTTTTACCCTTTCGTTATCCGATAACAAAAGGAGATAAATGGGCTGCTTTAAGACGAAAGGAATCGGGGATGTCGTTTCTATCTTCTGAGAATATGGAAATCATAGAAGAGATAAAACCGGCCGATCCTGATTTAGAATATTCCCGAAATAGGACTTCGCTTGATCGCATTGGTTACCCGGCCATAATCGAAGAAATACACTTACAAATACAAGAAGTGGTTTTTAGTGACGGAACAATGTGGTCGGTTGGGCATTGGTATAAGATCGACCCTAAAGATCCAAGTAAATTGATCCTGATTGACGAAAAAGGCAACGACAAAAAGGTCGTTGCCTTTTCTCTAGAACATTTCTCTTCGCTAGAGGGCGAAGAAGAACGCTGTTTTAATCCAATTATTTCATATGTTACTTGTACTAATACCAACGGCTGCACAGTTCGTCATGTCGGACAAGCTACAGATGAACCTTACTACGGCATTATGGAAGGATTCCAAAGGTGTTACACACGCGGACCTCAAAATCAACCTCTCGAATATTGTAACCAAGATAGGTTGGCGCGATTTGAAGTTGTTTGCCCACCCACTTGCGTAGATCCGCCGGTTGAGCCTGACTTATGCGATTCCGGAACAAGTTGGAGCGTCTGCAAGGGTTGCTGCGTTGATGCGGGCGGAAGCTGTCCCAATTCACCGGTGGTGATCGACATTGACGGAGACGGCTTCGAGCTAACCGATGCTGCGGGCGGTGTCGATTTTGACCTAAACTCAGACGGAACCGTCGAACGACTTTCCTGGACAGCGATTGGAGCTGATGAAGCCTGGCTTGCGCTTGACCGTAACGGAAATGGGATAATCGATGATGGACGCGAGCTATTTGGTAACTTTACACATCAGCCGACACCACCCGCTGGTGAACCGAGGAATGGATTTCTTGCACTTGCGGTATTCGACAAGTTGCAAAATGGCGGTAACCGCGACGGTTTCATCACACGGCGTGATTCGGTATTTTCAAGCCTTAGATTGTGGCAGGACGTAAACCACAATGGTGTTTCCGAGACTTCGGAACTACATACTTTACCTCAACTTGGCCTGCGGAAGATAGAATTGGATTACCGCGAATCAAGATGGGTTGATCAGCACGGTAATCGTTTCAAGTACCGGGCGCGGGTCAGAGACGCAAATGATGCGCAGCTTGGCCGATGGGCTTGGGATGTGTTTCTAGTCGGACCACCGGTCATTTCATAGAAATAAGCCGCAGATCTTAAGCAAATCTGCGGCTAATAATTTTCTGCAAACTGGCCGCCCACTGACGCAGGCGGTTCTGACTAATCGTTAAATCTGACCGAGTTGAGAATGCTGCGAAACGTGTTCGCGTATGAATTCGACTCGTTTTCGGGGACGACCATGTCGAAGTAGATCATCTGGCCGTTGCTGAGTTGTGTCGTATAAACAGTCACAAGCTCGGTGCGGTTGGTAACGGGCGAGCGTCCGGCGAGCGTCGTCACATAAGCGGTTCGGCCGTTGATCGTCGTGCGCGAGATGCTCCCGCGTTGCTGCAAGTATTTGTTGCCGTCGAGAATTCCCTTGAGATAATCCTGCGTGTCCTGTGCGAGATTTCCTTGTCCGGCGTATGTGCCGACCATCGCTCCGTGCGTGATGCCCTGATCGCCGTAAGCTCCTTCTGGTGCGAACATTATGTCCGAGCCATTCGGAAACTCTTTCCAGTTATCCGGAACATTAAATCGCACAGCACCGCCATTAACGGCGCGATAACGGCCTGACGGATTAGGGACGTTCTGCGAATATTTGCCGCCTGCGGTCGGGTTTGTCCCACTGTTGTTTTTGGCGTCCTTTTCGATCTCAGCCATCGTTTTGGCCTTTGGCATCGCGCGGAACTTAGCCTGAATTCGCTCGAAGTCGCGCGTGATCTTGATCGGATTGGGCGAAACTCTAAGAAGCTGCGCCTCTTTGTTTATCTTCTCAAAGCGATTGCCCGGATCCGGGTGGCTGGACAGCCATTCGGGGCCGCGACCGCCGCCCTGCTTCGCGATCGTCTGAAACATATTTGCAAGATCGCGCGGATCGTAACCCGCAGCCGCCATGATGCGTGCGCCGAGCAGATCGGACTGCGACTCGTACTCGCGGCTGTATTTTGTCATCCACGCCTGAGCACCGAGCATACCGAGTTGAGCCCCGGTTTGGCCGCCTAAGATCGCTCCGCCGAGTATCAAACCGATCGTTCCGAGCGTATTCTTCGCACTGCCCTGTTTCGTGGCCTGCGCCGTCGCGTGACGGAGAGCTCCGTGGCTGATCTCGTGGGCCATCACGCCGGCGAGTTCGCCCTCGTTTTTGGCCGCTTGCATCAGGCCGCGATTTACATACATCGGAACGCCAGGTAACGCGAACGCGTTGAGATCGCTGGCGTTAACCCACTTAAACCTATAATTGAATTCCGGATGTTGGAATTCCGGGGGAATCGCCGCGACCAGCCGACTGCCGACGCGCGAGATGTAATTCGCAGCATCGGCGTCCGTGATTATCGGAAATTGCTTTTCGATCTGCGCCGAATACTCGTTGCCGATCTTTACGTCTTCTTGAACTTTGTATTTATTTTTAGGAGCTTTTATCGGCGTCTGCGCCGTCGCCGCAATCGGCGTCAGCAGCATCGACACGGTAAACGTCATCGCGGCAATGCGCTTTGTAAATAGTAACTTGTTCATTATTCCTCCTGGACAGCTGTATAACGTGATTCTAAATCTCAGGCCGTGCAATCACAAGGCACGGCAATATTTGCAGGCTTTTGGATGTAAAGCGCAAGAGTAGAAGTTTGCTGCTAGTTGTGGATGGTAATCAGTAAAGAAAGGTGAAGAAGTTTACCCGTGCATGCCGCGGGCTGACTTTTCCAGTTCGGCCTTGTGATCGGAATCGGTGCTCTTAGCTGCAACCTTGAGAAGCGATGATCGGATGTTGCGAATCAATGCCAGCGACTCTTTAGAATCGATTTTATGAGAGTGCTTTTTCTCAACAAAAAACGCAAACGCCATCTCGTTTTCAAGGTCGTTTATAAGGTCCATAAGTTCCTCAGCTTCGGTCAAATCTACGGTTACTGACGACTGTAAACACTGCGTGTTAAATTCACGTTAAATCAATGTTAAATATTTAGTTCCCGACTTCGCGCTTATTGAAGTTTCGGTATAAATTAACGCTTGCAGTCAAAAACAGAACAAAATCGTTGCAAATGTCTTTTCTCAGGGTCGTACAGGTTTTGCGATGCCTCGAGTCTTGCACAGATAATGTTGGAAAGCAATTAAACAGATTTTAGGAGATAAAAGTGATCATAAATAAGCTAATAGTTAAAGTTACATCCTTCTTGTTGCTCTGCTCCGTTGCTATCGGAATGTCATGCAGCGGTCAAAAGATGGGGTCGGAAGGCGGCAGTTCGTCAACGGGCAGTGGAGGCGTTCAAATCCAAGGCTCCGGCTCGACATTCGTCAAGCCGATGATGGATAAATGGACCAGCGAATTCGGCAAGCTCAGTCCTACGATAAAGATCGATTACCAATCGACGGGTTCCGGCGCCGGCATCAAGGCGATACAAAACCGGACTAGCGACTTTGGAGCAACGGATGCTGCAATGACAGACGACGAACTGAAACAGGCGCCGGGCGAAATCGTCCATATTCCCGTGGTGCTTGGCGCGGTCGTGATTACATACAATCTCGAGGGCGTGACGCAACCGCTTCGCCTTTCGCCTGAGGTAGTTTCAGATATTTACCTCGGCAAGATCAAAAAGTGGAACGACGATAAGATCAAGAAAGACAACGCGGACGCTCAACTACCGGACGCAACTATTACGCCGGTTTTTAGGGCCGACGGCAGCGGAACATCCGACGTTTTTACCGACTATCTTTCAAAGACGGTGCCTGAATGGAAGGAAAAGATCGGCAGGACAAAAAATCCGCAGCTTCCTGAGGGCGTTGGCATCGGTGCAAAGGGCAACGAAGGCGTGATGGGTCAGGTCAAAAACACGCCGAACACCATCGGCTACGTCGAACTGACGTTTGCAAAGGCTAACAAATTGCCGACCGCTCTCATCAAAAACTCGTCCGGCAGCTATGTCGAACCAAACGGTCAAAGTGTTAGCGCCGCCGCGGAGGAGATCGCCGCAAAGATACCGGACGATCTGCGAACTCAGTTTACGAACGCGTCCGGTGCGACGGCCTATCCCATCTCTGGCATCGTCTATGTGCTTGCTTACAAAGATCAGGGGGACGAGGCACGCGGTAAAGCTCTGGCAGACTTTCTGTGGTGGGCAACTCATGACGGAACCAAATTTGTCGCGGATTTGCATTACGCACCGCTTCCGGCCGGTCTGGTCTCGAAGGTTGAGGGCAAGATAAAATCCCTAACGAGCGGAGGCAAGCCGCTCAAACAATAACCTTGGCACAAACTGGCGCCCTCGGCGATAAAATCTTCAAGTCCGTTCTTCTGGTTGCGGCCGCGACCATTTTGCTTATCGTGGCCGCAATCGTAGTAATGATGGTCCTCAATTCCATACCGACGCTCGAGCGGTTTGGATTTGGATTCCTGATCGGCCGCGAGTGGAAACCGTCGCAGGCACAGTTTGGAGCACTTCCCTTTATTTACGGGACGGTCGTATCGTCGCTGATCGCGTTGATACTGGCCGTGCCGGTCTCGCTCGGCATCGCGGTCTTTCTGGTCGAGCAGGCGCCAAAAGGCATCGCCCGCCCGATTGCGTTTCTCGTCGAGCTGCTTGCCGCCATTCCGTCCGTTGTTTACGGACTCTGGGGCATTTTTGTGCTGGCGCCGTTTATACGTAATTATCTCGGGGCCGTTCTGCAGGACTATTTGGGCTGGCTGCCACTCTTCCAAGGACGCCTTACAGGAATCGGGATGCTGACAGCCGGCATCATTCTCGCCGTGATGATCACGCCGATCATTACGGCCGTCGTTCGCGACGTGCTCGAAGCCGTGCCGACAACTCAGCGCGAAGCCGCGCTCGCGCTCGGAGCAACAAAGTGGGAAACAACGCGAATCGTCCTGTCCAATGCGGCATCCGGAATCGCCGGCGCGGTCGTGCTTGGTTTGGGCCGCGCACTTGGCGAGACGATGGCCGTGACGATGGTGATTGGCAATTCGCCGCAGATAACCGCGTCGTTGTTTGAGCCCGCGTACACCATCGCTTCGGTCTTGGCTGCAAATTTTGCTGACGCGACCGACGAGCTTTACCTAAGCGCGCTCGTCGAGATGGGCCTTGTGTTATTTCTGGTCACATTCGTCGTCAATGCCGTTGCAAAGCTCCTCGTCTTAAGAGTGACGAGGGATGTGCGAGCCGCCGGACACATTTAGCATTATGGATTTTACCTCGCGACGTAAGTTGGTTAACAGCCTCATGACGACGGCGACGGCAGCGTGCGCCGGCATCGCGATCGTGATTCTTGTATTGATCATCTCGTACATAGCTTTTCGCGGATTTACATCTCTCAGTTTTCAGTTTTTGACCGATACGCCAAAGCCCGTCGGCGAAGGCGGCGGGATCGGTAACGCAATCGTCGGTTCGACGCTAATGACGCTGCTGGCGTCGGCTATCGGTCTGCCGATCGGCATCGCGGCGGGCGTCTATCTCGCCGAATACGGCAAAAACTGGTTTGGCAGCTCAGTTCGCTTTGTCGCGGACACGCTAATCGGAATTCCGTCGATCATTATTGGTATCTTTATCTACACGCTGGTCGTCATGCCGATGGGCCGGCAGTCGGGTTTGGCGGGCGGGCTGGCATTATCGGTAATTGTTATTCCGATCGTCGCACGCACAACCGAAGAAATGATCAGGCTCGTGCCCGCGTCGATGCGCGAGGGCGCTCTGGCTCTCGGTGCCCCGCAGTGGCGCGTTTCGTGGAATATTGTTTTGCCGGCGGCTGCGTCGGGCATCGCGACCGGCGCAATGCTAGCGGTTGCCCGCATCACCGGCGAAACCGCGCCGCTGCTATTCACGGCGCTTAACAGCCGCTTTTACAATGTTTTTTTGGATCAACCGATGGCCTCGCTGACCGTGCAGATCTTTAATTATGCGACGGGACCGTTCGAGGTTGAACACGCGATGGCATGGGCGGCGACGCTCATTTTGGTTGGACTGATCCTTTTTATTAATATCGTCGTGAGATTTTTGACACGTAAGAAGTTTTAGAAGATGGAAGCAAAGATCAAAATTGCCAGTCTGGATTTTTTCTATGGCAAGGCGCAGGCGCTCTTCGACGTCACGCTCGACATTCCCAAGCGACAGGTCGTCGCGTTTATCGGGCCGTCCGGCTGTGGTAAATCGACGTTCTTGCGTACACTGAACCGGATGAACGACACGATACCGGGCACGCGTGCGACGGGCGATGTCGTTATCGACGGCGAGAATATTTATTCATCCGGCACCGACGTCGTCGCCCTTAGGCGTAAGGTCGGGATGGTCTTTCAAAAGTCGAATCCGTTCCCAAAATCGATTTTCGAGAACGTCGCCTACGGCATTCGAATAAACGGAATTCACTCGAGCAAAGACGACTTGAACGATCGCGTCGAAAAGGCGCTTCGCGACTCTGCGTTGTGGGAAGAAGTCAAAGACCGGCTTAACACCTCGGCCTTTGGCCTGTCGGGCGGACAACAGCAGCGGTTGTGCATCGCCCGGGCGCTCGCGGTTCAGCCCGAAGTCATCCTTATGGACGAACCGGCGTCGGCTCTCGACCCGATCGCAACGCAAAAGATCGAAGAATTGGTCGTCGAATTGAAGAAGGATTACACGATCGTGATAGTCACGCACAACATGCAGCAGGCCGCACGAGTGTCAGATCGTACGGCGTTCTTTATGCTTGGAAAGCTGATCGAATACAATCCAACGCAAAAGATGTTCACCAACCCGGACGAGAAGTTGACGGAGGACTATTTAACCGGCCGATTCGGTTAAAAGTTAGTAGAATTTAGTTTGTCACTATGGAACACAGAATTATCGATCAACCTCTCGGCGTGCTGCAAGAAAAGTTAATGGCGCTCGGCTCTGCCACCGAGGCTGCTCTCGAGCGCGCGATGCAGGCTCTGACAACACGCGACAGCGAATTGGCGCAAAGGGTTCTCGACGAGGATGTCGCGATCAACCAGATGGAGCTCGAGATTGACCGTATGAGCATCGAGATACTCGCGCTGCAGCAGCCGGCCGCCCACGATCTGCGATTTGTGATCTCGGTCGCAAAGATCACACCGATCCTTGAGCGCATCGCCGATCACGCCGGCAACATCGCCGAGTCCGCGCTGGTGCTCAACAACGAGCCGCGGATAAAAGACTACGTTGATTTCCCGCACATGGCCGAGATTGTGGCAAAAATGCTCCGCGATTCGCTCGACGCGTTTACTCGCGAGGATGCAGACGCATCTCGCGAGATCATCAAACGCGACAAAATAATAGACGAAGCGTACCACCGCGTGTTTAATGAGCTGCTCGAACAGATGATCCAGGACCCCAGCCTTACGACCTGCGCCGCCCATTTATTGTTTGTCGCAAAACACCTCGAACGCATCGGCGATTATGTCAAAGATATCTGCGAACTGAATGTATATCTCCGCGAGGCTGCGTTTATCAAGCACAGCATGTGATAACGACATTCGATCCGCCAAAATTTGTCTCAATCCACGGCTGCGGATAGACATCGGCGCGCATTGTCGTTTATTCTAATTTCACCTTTTAATCCAGATCAGGAGATTTTCGTGCATGGCTTTTAGCTTTTTACCGAAAGAAGACCACTATTTCGCATTATTTTCGCAAATGACCGTGAAGATACAAGAGGCGGCGGCGCTTCTCGTTGAGCTTTTGCAGGGATCAGATGAGAATTTTGACTCCTTGTCAAAAAAGATCAAGAGTGTCGAACACGAATGCGACGAGATCACTCACAGCGTCACTACAAAACTCAACAAATCGTTCATCACGCCCTTTGACCGCGAAGACATTTACACTCTCTCGGTCGCT
>JANOGL010000126.1:0-24728 GCA_031405985.1 Acidobacteriota bacterium
CCTGCGCAGAACGCAACGCGGCAACGGCCTGGCCAAGCGCTTTTTGTTGCTGCTGAGCCTGCGCCTGAGCCGTCTCTAATCTAATCTGCGCGTCGCGGGGATCAAGTCGCAAAAGCACGCTGCCTTTGTTCACATAGCTGCCAACGTCAAAATTTACCTCAACGATCTTTCCGCCGATTGCCGGAGCAACATCGGTTGCCGCGTCGCTCGCGAGATTACCCGTCGCCTCAAAATATGTCGGTATCTGCCGGACCACGGCTTGCGTCGTCGCGACATCGACGATCGTCGCCTGATTATTTGCGTTCGCATTCGCGCTTTCGGCTTTTGAACCGCAAGCCGATAAGACAATCGAAGCGGTCGCAATCGAAACTGCAATTAACGAGTTAATAAAATCTTTCTTTTTCATCGTTATGCCCTGATGCCTCGAAGCAAAATTCCGGCAAAATTCTCCGCAGCCTCTTCGTTCGTAATGTTAAGAAGAGAGCGCTTTTTGTCCCACAAGATCACATTTAGCGAGTGGTGAATCAGCATGCCCAAAAACGCACGGACGGCAATTCGCGGATCCATCTCTCTAAAAACGCCATCGCGTTGCCGCTCGTCGATATAGCCGCCGATAAAACCGTAGATGCGAGCGACAAACTCGCTAAAAAACCGCTCGGCAAGCTCGTGCTCCTCAAGCGCCGAGTACATCAGCAGCCGCAAAAACCCGACGTCAGACTGCTGTTTGTTGAGAGCGTTGATCGCCAGCCTGTAAAAAACGGCTTTATCATCTTTTCGGCGAATCGCATCGAGAAGCTCGGCGTCCTCTTCCCATGGAAACTTCATCCCGTCGTGATGAGCCTTGTCGTCAAGAATCGCGTGATAAATGTCACTCTTTTTGGCAAAATGGCGAAAAATTATCGCCTCTGAGACTCCGGCGGCACGGGCGATCTCCTTCGTCGTCGTCCCGCTAAAACCTTTTTGCGAAAACAGATTGATCGCCGTGTGCAGGATTTGCTTACGACGCTCGTCCGCTTTCATACGGCTCGTCGTATCACATTTTAGAATGTCGCTGATCAATTTTTTGCCGCCCATTTAAGTAAGTGCTTACTAACTTTAATAGTAAACTTTGCCGTTTGGAGCTTTATTTGTCAAGATGAATTTTACTAGCGAGCTATTTACTTATATTATTAGGTTTACTGATGTAAGTGTTCACTTAGTAAAAAGTACGAACTAAATGAACATGAATTCGTTACAACCATTCAGCGGCAGATTATCATCAGAAGCGTCGCACAAATCGGCGGGCAAAATTCGCCTAGGCAATTAAATAATTATTCGGAGGTAGTGTCATCATGTCGGAATTTGAAGCAGAAGTTAAAAAAGCGGAACAGGAATTGGAACAGAGCCTCGTGCCGGTCGGAGACGGTTTTTCGGACAAGGTTACGGACGATGAGTTTTTAGGAGATTTGAAGATGCAAGCACAGGAATACGCGGGCAAGGTACAAGACGCGGCAAAGCGCGCGAGCGATTTTGCAAATGATAAATTCGCTCAGGCAGGCGATAAGTTCAAAGAACTGTCGAGCAAGGACCCGAAAGAGCTGGTCGACGACGCAAAGGAATTTGCCCGTCAAAAGCCGGGACAGACGATCCTGATCTCAGCCGCAGTCGGCTTGGTGCTGGGATTGATCCTCCGCGGCGGACGAAAATAAGCGCGATCAATATCGGTTTAGAACAAGAGGCCGCCGCTAATGGCGGCCTCTTCTTGCGCAAAGGTGCGGAATTGAAGCATTGTCGGTCTTCGCGGCTATGCCGCCTGATGTGCGTAATGGACACGCCTCTCCAACCCCTCAAACTCAAACATCGATCGCGTGTTCGCAGCCAAGATCGCCAAGCGAATTATTAATTCCAGCTTTCAATCAAGGTGAAGATATTTTATATTCATTAAGGTAAGTTGAGTAATTATAACGGAGGTGGACAAAGCGATGGTAGTTACTAAATTTCGACTCTATGATGGTCGTGATCCGCGAGACATTCCTGCCTACATGCTGCACGAGGCCTCGCGTTATACGGGTGTTCCATTCAATACTCTTAGAAGTTGGGTTTCGGGCCGTTCTTACTCCACCGGGGTCGGAGTTAAATATTCGAAGCCTCTTATTATTCGGCCAAACCAAGCCGATAGCTCATTGTCTTTCACTAATCTCATTGAGGCCCATGTTCTAAATGCTATACGTCGCAAATATTCCGTTGCAATGCCAAGGGTCCGCAAAGCCTTAGATTTTCTTTCGCGGAAATTTGATTCAAAGCATCCATTGGCTGAACACGATTTTGAAACGGACGGTATTGACCTTTTTGTCGAGAAATTCGGAGAGCTTATTAATGTGAGTCAAGGTGGACAGCTAGCAATGAAAGAAATTCTGCGGGCATATCTAAAGCGAATTGAACGTGACGAAAATGGCCTGGCCAGGCAGCTATTCCCGTTTACTCGCATCGCCACCAATGGCAATTTGGACAATCCGAAAATTGTTGCAATAAATCCACGTATTGCGTTCGGGAAACCCGTAATCTCAGGCACAGGTATACCTACATCAATTATTGCGGAACGTTACAAAACTGGCGAATCAATGTCTGAAATTGCGGATGACTACCGCCGAGAAGTAATTGAAATCGAAGAAGCAATCAGATGCGAATTCGAACTCCAAGCTGCTTGAGCCGTTCGAGATATTTGTCGACCGATCATTAGGCAGGAGTATCGCCGTGCCACTGATTGAGGCCGGGGGAATTGTCCATCTCCACGATGATTATTTTGAACAGGATGTCGACGATGAGGAGTGGCTGGAAGAGGTTGGAAAAAGGGGCTGGCTGGTTCTGACAAAAGACCAAAAGATACGTTACCGACAGTTGGAACGTGAAGCACTCCTAAACGCAAATCTCAAAGTGTTTTGTTTTATGTCCGGGAACGTAACCTTTCCTGAAATGGCAAGTATAGTTGCACAAGCCCTGCCTGCAATTCTGAAAACCGCCCAAAAATTCCCTCCGCCATTCATTGCCGGTATCTATAAAGACGGGTCTGTTCGAATTATTCTTACGGGAGCAAGGTAGCCAGTGATTATTAGGTTCTGCGGCTGTGCCGCCTGATGTGCGGAATGGCTCCGCCTTTCCGGCAGATCATTCAAAGATCGTGAGGCTACGCCGCCGCCAGATCGCGTAGCGATCAAATGACCTTAGCCGTGGCGTTTCAACCCACGAAAACCGTAAAGAAAAATGCCCCGCGTCGCGTCAGTGACGGGTGAATTTCACAAGTTATGCAGAGGCTGCAAGGTTTTCGTTACGGCTCCAGAAGTCATCCATTGAAAACGACTTTATTTCAGGGCTGTTTTCGAGACGGATAGGAAGGTCTTCGAGAGTGAAGCCGAATCGCTTTATTTCTTCGATTTGGAGAAATCTTTTTTCGGCATCGTGAAGATCTGAGCCGAGAACAAAAAAATGCCGGTAACCAGAGCGCGTCATGAAAATGAATTCACGCAAGTTTTCAGTGCCTTTCTTTTCTTCCCAAGCTTTATCTTGATTAGTCATTGTCTTGGTTATTAATAATATCGTAATACTTATGCTTTTTACAGGTTTTATGAACCGATTCACGCTTTTGGAATCCTATTTCGGAAAGCTTCACATTGAAATAAAGTGCAAAAACCAAGTCATCGATGTAACTCTTAATCTCCTCCTGCAGTCTGAAGTCAACTACGGCAGATTTCTTTAGTTCGTGAACACTTCCGACTCCGTCGTCATCGAGAAAAGAGTCCATATGCTCGGCTAGAACCTCGGCAACGAGTGTCGGATTGTCCTTAATCCCAGCGTGCACAGAATCATTTTTGTAATGAATAAAAAGTTTCTGATCTTTAACAACTAGAGAATCAAATTTTTGCTGGAGAATGCCGTCAAAACTCACGTGATCGGCCATTTGCGATGCTTCAAGTTCCAATAAACGTGAACTTTCCTTAACAATCTCGGTCTTTACGTACTTATTCTCATCTGTAATCTTGGGAACACGACAAAACTCCTTGATCGTTTTGATTCCGATTTGAAAGCTTTTCTCATTATCGTTACTTAGTAATTTCCACAGAATATATGAACTTACGGACGAATTTAACAACGAAAATATGTAGAGCATTTCGGACTTTTTGTCCGATGAAATTAGTACCCAATTGTGATTCATCATCACCGGCTTATCGGCGAAAATAAATCTTTCGGTGTTCATGTATCGCCAAATGATCTTGTATTTAGCGTCATAGACTTTGAAGCCTTGGGCGCCTTTCGGCAATCGGATTTCCGACTTAGGAATATATTGATCATTTGTTTTGAGCAAATATCCTTTCTGATTGGTAGCGATAAGTTCGAAGCTCGATTTACCTGTGGATGAGGATACTATCTTATCCTTCGGATAAACTAAGCCCTTGTCAAAAAAGAAATCAGCCCCAAATCTAGGTTGGGAGTACTGGCTGAATCGATAAATATCGAATGACTCCCTAGTATTATATTCTTGGAAAATTTTGTTGTCTTCGTCACTAAACTTTAGGAAGTTCCAATTTTCGAGTCGCTCTAATAATACGGATTGGTCAACTATGACTTTTGAAGTATTTTTTCCGTTTTTCAAGTTTTTGAGACAGACATCAATATCGTCTCCTGAGTCCAAATAATTGAACACCTCAACTCGATGCGATTCCCCAGGGCTAGTTTTAGAAATTAGAAAAATCAAACTTGAGGTTGGAATAGGTTTGTTTTGCTCAATCCCCCGACCAACGAACATCTTTCCGCTAAAAGTAAAGATTTTTTCAATCGTCAAGAATTTTGCAAGGTGATATCGCAGGACGTCTAGATCGGTAGCTGACAATATCGTTTGCGGAATGATGTAGCACATCTTGCCGGCATCTTTTAACAAGGCGATTCCAAGAGCGACGAAAAACGAATAGAGGTTTGGCTTAGGTGCATAAGCCTTTACTCGACCGGGGACCGTATTGAGATTTACCCCATATACATCGCTCATTTGCATTTTGTGTTCTTGTAACAATTTGATGGAAAGCAATTCTTGTTTCGAAATCTCGTTATAACTCACATATGGTGGGTTTCCAATTACATAGTCAAATCTGTATCTAGGTATTCCGTTCTTGGTTTCAAGTGAAGATTTTAGATCGTTCAGGTCGCGCTTATCACGCATGTAGCTTTCGTAGCCAAGGTCCAAAACGTCATCAAACATAGAAATTTGGCCGCTATGCTCTTTCCCCGCCGTGACAACTTCCGTTTTTCGAGCCGCAGTATCGAGGAATTCCGCAATACTGTCCCGAGTCTTAAAAACTTTGATTTTTTGATCGATAGGATTGTTGTATTTTTGATTGACCACGAGGGGGAGCATTCGCATTAGAATATTCATTTCAGCCAAATAAAGCGGGAATTCCGCTATGTCTAGGCCAAAGACGTTGTCATTTACAAGCTGTTCGACGAGTTTAGAAGCTTTCTCGGAATCGTCGAAGAACGCTCCAACAAGTCGATGAGTGGCATTGTAAAGAAAAGTTCCAGAGCCTGATGACGGATCAATAATTGACAGGCTGTCCTTATTGTGGGCATAACGCTTCTTTAGGTTTTTGGAATCGTAACCAATCTGATCCAACATAAAGTCTACAACGAGCGGATCGGTAAAGTATTGGCCACGTTTCGTTTCATCGGCGTAGAGATCCTTGAGGTAATTTTCGTAAACGTAGCCGAAAATCTCGTTCTTTACATTGATGAAATTGTATCGATTAACAAAAAGAAGAATATCAAGCCAAACCGAAACATCGTTGATTGTATTTTTTGGTTGTGCGAGTAATTCTTCTAAATGTTTGTTGATAATTTCTTGTTCGTCGCTAAACCGTTTGTAGATATTCTCAGATATCTTCTTGCTGATCCCTTTTATGCGTTGCAGAATCTCGCCATAGGATTCTGACTCCAGAGCCTTACGTACTTCTTTAACTCTGACTTCCCAATCACCTTGGAAATCGGCAAAGCCATTGTCAACAAGGGTTTTGTAAAGAATGAATTGGATGAGATACGCATAAGTTATTTCCACCGCTTTTTTCTCGCGTTCGCGGTCATCTTTAACATCGGTGAAATATCCTTTTAGATTGAGTTTATTCTTGAAACTCTCAATCAAACGAGTAATGTCTCTGAAAAAGTCTCCTCTAACCTCATCTAGATGGGGAACCTCATCAAACAAATCAAGTTGTCCCTTCTTATCGAATGATGATCGGTAGTAGTTTTCAGGCGTTACGTATTCATTCCAGTATGTTAGAAAGTCCGTTGGGTCGTCGAGAATCTTGTCGATGAAAAAGGTTTTCTCGATAAATTTATCAAGATAGAATCGCCATTCGTTGCCGTCTGTTAAAATTCCGTACTTCTTCACCCAGTCGGCCTGATAGTTTAACAGCTGCTTTTCACCAGCCTTTATATTGCCATACCTTTCGATTTCGCACGGCACAATGATGTCGGAGTCAATAAAAACAACAACATCAGCCCTCCGTCCTTTTTTCTTTGTTTCCTCGAGGAATTCATTGCTTCGATTGATTTCGTTCGTTGAGCCAAATCCCTCGGTGAGGTTGAACATTTCGGCGCAGCTAAAAACTTTCTTGCAGAACTTTTGAACCCCTGTACCTACTTCGGCAGTACGGTAGTATTCTTTTTCTTTATTCCAGAGTTCGGATAGCGATTTGGGAGTGATTTCGGGCATATCTGATTTGTAAGACCATTCAACCGTCGCTGACGCGACGCGGATTATCTTACAACATCGTTTCCGTGGGTTGAAACCGCACGGCTAAGTTCAGTAGGCCGATAGCTCGGCGAAAAGCGGAGGCGTAGCCTCTAATTTGTTGGGGGTCGCTCCCACCACCCCGGCCTTCGGCCACCCCTCCTCAGGCAGGAGGGGGGCTTTGCGAAGCCGTTTCTGGCACGAAATGCGTGCCAGTGTTGCGAGAACGTCGCAACCGTCCGCCATAGGGCGGCGGAGCCGGGGAACTGTGGTCAGACGAGAGAACCACCCCACGGCTGAAGCCGCACCCCTCCTTGGTAAGGCGGGGAGCTTCTAAAACAAAGAAAAGCCGTTCGGAGCCTTGCGGTTCCGAGCGGCCTCTGTCGGTTGCATCACGCCGGAAGCGGCGTTGGCAGGCGAGTCGCCTGCGTTCCCGGCTAAACCTGTTCGTGTATCAGACGCCTGACCTGATCGCCGAATAGCACGTTGATCTTTCGCGGTTCGATGACCTCGGTGACCTCGCCACGGCCGAATTTGTCGTGGGTCATTGCCTGGCCTTTTTTGTATTTACGCATACGGTCATATGGCGCGGCATTTTTGCCGGTGCCCATTGAAACGGCGGTTTTTACGCCGCGTGTAAACGTGCTGACCGTCTCGCACGCCTCGCAAACGGCTTTTGTTACAACGCCTTGTTTGGTAACCGTGTCGATACGGTGCATTTGCTCAGTGTCGCATGCGGCACACATCATTTCGTGGGTGTCCCCGACTGCAAAAACTGGTTTCTTCTTGATCATTTTTTTTACCTCTACCGTCCACGCCGTGAGCCGAATGAGCGAAAGTTGCGTTTCGTCGCGGGCGTTTGTTTTTTAAACGAATTGTTATCAGAAAATGCCTGTCCGCCAAATTCAGGATGCACGACGCGCTCGACCTTTTCGCCGGTGAGGCGTTCGATCGCACGCATCGAGTGTTCCTCGGCGAGCGTGAATATTGTAATCGCCTTGCCCCTATTGCCGGCGCGACCCGTTCGGCCGATGCGGTGAACGTAATCCTCCGGAGCCTCAGGAATGTCGTAATTGATGACATGCTGGACCGAATCGATGTCGATACCGCGTGCGGCAACGTCGGTCGCGACCAGCACATTTGTCTTTCCGGCCTTAAATGCATTGAGCGCGGCGTCGCGCTGTGCCTGCGAACGGTCGCCGTGAATTCGGTTGCTGCTGTGCGAACGTTTTTCGAGCACATGAGCGAGTCGATCGGCACCGCGTTTTGTACGTGTAAAGACGAGGACGCGTTTGAGCGCATCTTTTTCGAGCAGATCGAGCAGCAAAACCATCTTCGAGTTCGGTGCAACTGAATACGCCGTTTGCTCAACGAGCCGTGCGGCCTTACCGCGGGGACTGACCTCGATCATCTCAGGATTGGTCAGCATTTTGTGTGCTATCCCTTCGATCTGGGCCGACATTGTCGCCGAGAAAAGGAGCGTCTGACGTTTTTCCGGAATCGATCTGGCAATACGCCTTATCGACGGCAAAAAGCCCATATCGAGCATTCTGTCGGCTTCGTCCAAAACGAGTGTCGTCAGGCCTCGAAAGTCGATCAGCCCCTGATCCATAAAGTCGATCAGCCGGCCGGGCGTCGCAATGATAATATTCGCACCGCGCCGCAGGCTGTCCATCTGTCGCTTGTAGCCCGAGCCGCCGATGATCGCCGTGCAGGTAATTCCCTTCGGCGAAAACTGGCGACAAAACTCCTCAGTCTGATTTGCAAGCTCACGCGTCGGCGAAAGCACCAGCACGCGTGTGCCGGGACTGCGCGGCCCTTCGATAAGTTTGTTTAGTATTGGCAGCAAAAACGCTGCAGTTTTGCCCGTGCCGGTCTCGGCACAAGCGATCATGTCGCGGCCGCTCATGAGAAGCGGAATAGCCTGCTTTTGAATGGGTGTAGGCTCTGAATAACCCATGGAGGCACATTTGTCCGTAAGTACGGACGCAAGGCCTAAGTCTTTAAAATTCATTTATGTTTTGAGATCAATCTCGTGTGTCACGGAAGAACTCGGGTCAAAACGGATGCGCTAGACGCAACTTGCGATTCTGACCAATTCTTCTGGATGTAATAAGAAGTTACTAACGCGGAGTGATCTTCAGTGTAACGGTGGCAATAAAGGAACAGCGTTCGAGGGTAGCGCATTTACATGCGAACCGCTTCTAACAGTATTAAACGAACCGTGCCTCGAACTATCCAAAACGCTTGCTCACGTTGAGAGCGTATTTACCGTCGACGAAGAGATACGGAATTGTCAAACCACTACCCTACAGGGTTTTTCGATTATTAGCAAGCTAATTATTCGCAACCCAGTCTGCCGCGACTTCTTTCGGCGTCCGTTTGTTGCCGTCAACCGCGTAATTCAATCGGCGCATTTCGTCTGTTGAGATCGCGTTGTTAAGCTTTGCAAAGACTTCGGCGAGATCGGCGGCGACCTCGTTTCGGGCAATAAACACGGCCTGATAAGGCGGAAAGTAGCGCCGGTCATCCTCTAATTGGAACAGATCGAGAGCCGAGATCAGGCCGTCGGTCGAGTTGCCGGCGATGATGTCGAGTTCGCCCGATTGTAAGGCTCGATAAGTTAAAGACAAGTCCATTTCGCGCGGGCTTTTGGCAAAATCAAGGCCATACGCCCTTACAAACCCTGTGTAACCATCGGCTCGCGATATAAAGTCCTGGCCGAACCCAGCCTGCCAATCTCGAGCAAGCGGTACGGCGTCGGAGATGGACTTTAGGCTATTTTTGCGGGCCACGTCGCCGCGAACCAGAATTGCAAAATCGTTGGAGAACCCAAGCGGCGGGCTGACGGTGAGGTCAAACTTAACAGCGTATTCGGCTTTTGTCTGCGCGTAAACTTCGTTTGGGTCGGTCACGGGCGGGCGTTTGAGGATCGCGGTGAAGGCCGTGCCGGTGTATTCGGGATAAACGTCGACTGCCCGCGACAGCAAGCTCTCGTGCGCGAGATTGCCGCCGAGCTCGAACTGTCGTGTCACCGTTACACCACGCTTTTCGAGCATCTGTGCCAAAATCTCAGCCAGAATCACTGACTCAGTGAAATCTTTTGATCCGACAACGATCGTTTTCGCCTTTGGGGTTTCAACGGCTCGATCCGAGTCCAGCGCTTTGTTGCCGGGCAGGTAACTAAAACCAATCACGCCCGCGAATATCGCGATGACAAATGCCGCAAGTAATTTTCTACGGCCGGCGGAAATTTTCTGACCGATATCGTAAGACTTTTCAAATTGCCCGAGCGCAAAATCGCATAGTAATGCCAAAATTGCTGCGGCGAGAGCACCGGCGATCAGCAGATTGTTATCGTTCTGTCTGAGGCCGCGAAAAATATAAGTTCCAAGACCGCCGGCGCCGACGGCGGCCGCGACCGTTGCGACGCCGACCGAGATCACGACCGCAACTCTGATGCCCGTAAGAATTACCGGCATCGCAAGCGGTAATTCGACTATCTTCAAACGCTGCCAGCCGGTCATGCCAAGCGCATCCGCCGCCTCGATCAGTTTTGGGTCAATGCCCAAGATTCCTGTGACCGTGTTGCGAATGACGGGCAGCAACGCATAGAGCGCGAGAGCGATGATGGCGGTTCGAGCGCCGATGCCGCCGATAAACGGAATCGGTATCAACAGGCCAAAGAGCGCAAGGCTCGGCACCGTCTGCATTACATTTGCAAAGCCGAGCACCGGCGTACGCAATGATTTGACGCGGGTCAGCAAAACGCCGAGCGGCACGCCGATCAGGATCGCGGCGCCGGTCGAGATGAGGACGAGAAAGATATGCTCGCGGGTCAACACGAGCAAATCGCGCCAATTCTGTTGTATGAATTCTAAAAAGCTCATACAGTAACCGTTGCCAGATATTCACGTGCAAGAGGCAGATCGGACGCCCGAAAATTCTCCGGCGTGTCGTTCAAAACAATTTTGCCGTTATCCATCAGCGCGATTCTCGTCGCAAGAATCATCGCTTCGTGCAGGTCGTGCGTGACGAATACCGCAGTTTTGCAGAGCTCGCGCACGAGGCGGGCGAATTCTTTTTGCAGATTATTGCGTGTAATAGCATCGAGCGCTCCGAACGGTTCGTCGAGCAGCAGCAGATCAGGATCGGCACAAAGCGCGCGTGCGACGCCGACGCGTTGTCGCTGGCCGCCGGAAAGTTCGTGCGGATAACGCGCGGCAAACTTCGCCGGATCGAGACCGACTAGCGAGAGCATTTCATTAATACGGTTTTTTGAGTGCACCTTGTTTGAGTCTGCAAGAGTAAGTGGCAAGCCGACATTCTCAGCGACGCTCATATGCGGAAACAACCCGCCGTCCTGCAGCACGTAACCGATGCGGCGGCGCAGCTCGATCGCGTCACAAGCGGTTGTGCACTTTCCTTCGACAATAACTTCACCGGAAGTCGGTTCGATAAGGCGGTTAATGAGCTTCAGAGTTGTCGTCTTTCCACAGCCGGACTCGCCGAGAAGAACTAGAACATCGCCGGATGCGATCTTAAAATTTAAATCATCGAGTATTCGCGCGCCGTCGATCTGGTACGACACATCTTGAAATTCGACAATCGATTCTAATCCAGCCATCATTCCCATTCGATCGTGCTTGGCGGTTTTGAAGAAATGTCATAAACGACGCGATTTACGCCGCGAACTTCGCTCGTTATGCGCGACGAAACTCGCGCTAAGAATTCGTGCGGCAGACGCGCCCAGTCGGCGGTCATGCCGTCGGTCGACGTGACGGCGCGCAAGGCAACGGTCTTTTCGTAAGTGCGAAAATCACCCATCACACCGACGCTATGTATCGGCAGCAACACAGCGAACGCTTGCCACACGTCTTTGTAGAGGCCGCTCGATTTTAGCTCTTCGATAAAAATGCGGTCGGCTTGTTGGAGAAGTTCTACTTTCTCAGGCGTGATGTCGCCGAGGATTCGAACGCCAAGGCCAGGGCCGGGAAATGGATGGCGTTGCAGAATTTCGTCCGGAATGTTGAGGTCGCGGCCGATCAATCGAACTTCGTCCTTAAATAATTCGCGAAGCGGTTCGATTAACTTCAACTTCATCTTTTCCGGCAAACCGCCCACGTTGTGGTGAGTTTTTATCGTTACCGAGGCTCCGCGCAAACTTACCGATTCGATCACGTCCGGGTAAAGCGTACCTTGCACGAGCCATTTCACGTCACCGATCTTGTGGGCCTCGGCGTCGAATACATCGATAAATTTTGCACCGATCGCTTTGCGTTTGGCTTCCGGATCCGCAACGCCAGCGAGCACCGCGTAAAATTCGGCGGACGCATCGACGCCGCGCACATTCAGATGCAGGTTGTCTTTGTAAGCACGGAGCGTGTCCTCGAATTCGCGATAACGCAGCAGGCCATTGTTGACGAAAACGCACGTCTGCCTGTCGCCAATCGCTTCGTGCACAAGCACCGCGGCGACGGTCGAATCGACGCCGCCCGAGAGACCGCAAACTACTTTGTCCGTGTCGCCGACAATCGAGCGAATCTTCTCGATCTCTTCTTTGATAAAACTCGCCGGCGTCCAGTCGCCCTGACAGCCGCAAATTTTGAATATGAAATTTCGAAGTATCTCTTTGCCGAGCGGCGTATGCGATACCTCAGGGTGAAACTGCACGCAGTAGATGCCACGGCTCTCGTTTTCCATCGCAGTCACGACCTCGCCTGTTGTCGCCGTCGTCGTAAACCCGTCGGGCAGCCGCGTCACGTGATCGCCGTGGCTCATCCACACGTCGAGTTCAAACGGAAGCTCGTCAAATAACGCCGTCTTGCCGCTCAACACCTTAAGCTTTGCGTGCCCGTATTCGCGCCGCGCCGCAGGCTCGCTGGCTCCGCCAAGATGATGCGCCGCGAGCTGCATCCCGTAGCAGATGCCGAGTATCGGCACATCGACCTTCTCGAAAAAATCACTCGTCACCCGTGGTGCGTCCTCTTCGCCGACGCTCGACGGACCGCCTGACAAGATCACGCCCTTTGGCCGCCTTTTCACTATTTCATCAACCGAAAGATGGAACGGGTGAATCTCGCAGTAAACGCCCTGCTCACGTACGCGCCGTGCAATGAGCTGTGTGTACTGCGAGCCAAAATCGAGGATTATTATAATTTCGTGCTGCAATCAAACTCTCCGTTTCGTAAGATCTACCCGAGAATATTACGAATATTTTGTTCAATTTTTAGGATATACGAGGTCGCGGACATCCGAAAACCGGCAATCACAATCACTGGAGATTCTTTTAAGCTTGAACCGTGCGTGAAATGAATTTTAGGTCTTGAATCCACTGGGGCGAGGTAGGCGAAATAGACTGCGTTGGTAGATAACAGTAAAAAATGATCGGGCCTTGTAAGGTTTAACGCCAGATCGACAAATAGCAACTATTTACCACATATCGGAGGATCTTATGTTTAGTAAAGGTACTTATTTAATTTTTGCAGCAGCGTTTTTGTCTTTTCTTTTTTCGATCGCACTTTGGTTTGGTGTATTCGGTCCCGGTAATGAGGACGCGGGTATTTTTGTCGGGCTGTGGGTGCCCTCAATTTTGAGTTTAGGCTCATACATGAAGAGAGCAGCGGAGGCGTCCCAAAAATAATGAAAAACCTCGTATTTTTGGTGGGAATCGCAGTAATGGTCCTCGTCATTGCTGGCTGCTTCTTGACGATGATGTCTCCATTCGCGTCTGAAGGCCGAACGAATGACGATTAGACCCTTGTCCACACGGTTACCGCACTGAGCTGGCAACCAAAAGGGCGAGTAACGGGGATTTCGTTTACCTCCTCCTAACGCTTGCCGAGCGAACAGCAACTTGAACTGCGAGGCAACGACAACGTTTTGGTTTCATTTGTTCTGCTACTCTTGAACAAGAGTCTCAATATTCCAGTCCCGCCCTCTTTCCCTTTTTCTACAATTCTCTATCCGGTCTGCCCCGCGACAATTACTTGACAACACGGAACGAAGTTTTTAATCTTGTGGTTCGCCTCGCTAAACGAGGTGTGCCATATTCCGCAGTAGCTCAATGGCAGAGCATTCGGCTGTTAACCGAAGGGTTGTAAGTTCGAGTCTTACCTGCGGAGCCAATTGAATGAAAGGACGCTTATCAACAGGCGTCCTTTTTTCTTTATACCATTTTTTAGATTCTGAGTTTAAGTATCGCAGGATTCGCGGGGCAAGCCCTGTATCGGTCAAACCAAGATCTTGAAGGCCGTTTGCATGATCAAAATATCTACGACTCTTTTCACGGCTATTACACCCCGCAAGAATGGGCGCCGGCAGCTCGTGCGGTTAGAACCTCGTGTGGTTAGAACTGCATAAATCGAGCAGATTTAATCCGCAAAGTGGATTCGCTTAACGACAAAAATCTCGCGAGAATCAACTATTGCGCCGCCACGTTCTTATAGACATCCTCACGCTTTTGATAACCGTCCTTGATAACGGTTTCATCGATATTGGTTTTGTCGACCGAGATCGGGTCGAGCAGGATCGATGGGACGTCGATCTTTCCGTTATTGACCTTACCGTTCGTTTCGACGGTTTCTTTCTTAGCCAGCGCAACCGCTGCCTCCGCAGCCCTTGCCGCAAGGCGGGAAACTGGCTTGTAAACCGTCATCGACTGCGTTCCGGCCACGATCCTTTGCAGGGCGGAGAGATCCGCGTCCTGGCCCGAGATGAAAACTTTTCCGCTCAACCCCTGGGCACTTAAAGCCTGGACCGAGCCACCGGCAGTTCCATCGTTCGAGGCGACAACGGCTATAACATCATTTTTATTCATGGTCAGCGCGTTTTCCGTATGCTTCAGAGCCTCTTCCGGTTGCCAGTCCTTTGCCCATTGATCGGCTACGATCTTGATGTCGCCCTTATCAATCAGTGGCTTCAGGACCCTCATCTGGCCGTTACGAAACAACTGGGCATTGTTATCACTCTGCGAGCCGCCGATCAGGATATAGTTGCCTTTCGGAGCCTTCTCGACCAAATATTTTGCCTGCATCTCGCCAACCTTTTCATTGTCGAACGAAATATAAAGGTCAGGCTCGCTGCTTCGGATCAGGCGGTCGTAAGAAATTACCGGAACCTTCGAGCGTTTTGCCGATTCAACAATAGAGCCCGCTACCTCAGAGTTGTGCGGGATGACGACCAAAACATCGACGCCCTGAGTCAAAAGACTCTCAGCCTGTTTCACCTGAGTCTCGTCTTTGCCATCGGCGGCCTGAACGAGCACCTCAGCACCTAATTCTTCAGCCCGTTTGACGAAGATATCGCGGTCTTTTTGCCATCTTTCTTCCTTCAGGCTATCCATGGAGAGGCCGATCCGGATCTTGCCGGACCTGCTCTGTCCCGATGAAGAGCCGCCACCGACGTTCTGATCTCCTTTAGTGCAGGCTATCGAGAGAAGCATAGACGAAATCACCGTGAGCGTCAGGGCAAGGCGAAAACCTTTAATAAAACTCATATTTGTTTTCCTTCTATTCAATTTTGCAAAATGCGAAGTTTAATCAACACCGAACAAGAGATCCATCGTCAATTGGTCGAGCCGTTCATATTTTAAGCCCTTGGACGCTAGTTCGTGACGATCGAATTGAGCGGACATCAGAGCTGCGGCTCCGTCCCTAGTGAATTTCCCGACCAAATTGTCCCTATTTGTCTCTTCGATCTCCGCCAGGATCGATCTGATCTCGGAGTGGCTGTTCCACTGCTCCGCTTTTTCCTTGAAGATCAAATAGGTCTTCATACAGCCGCGTGCGAAATCTTTTACGCCGTCGTAATCTTCTGTGCGGTAGGCGTGAGCGTCAAAATGGCGCATGCCCTGATAGCCGACATCCTCTAGAAACTTCACTAGCCAGAATGACTGCTTCGGGCTGACCGAGCCAAACCGAAGGTCCTGATCGTAACGTCCCGGATACTGGTCATTGAGGTCAATGTGAAACAATTTTCCCGCTTCCCAGGCCTGTGCACACGCGTGCATCATCGAGAGTCCCGGCATTTGCTCGTGGGCAACTTCAGGATTTACACCGACCATTTCTTTGTTATTAAGTGTTTCGATAAAAGCGAGATACGCACTTGTGGTCGGAAAATAGATGTCGGCCCGCGGTTCGTTCGGCTTGGCTTCGAGTGCGAATTTGTAGCTGTAATTTTGCGATTTGCTGTATTCGCAAAGGTAATCCAAAGACTCACGAAAACGCTTAATGGCATCCTCGACTTTGCGGCAACCATCCGTTTCCACCCCTTCGCGTCCGCCCCAAAGAACGAAAGTTTCGGCCCCGAATTCGGCTCCTAAATCCATCGCTCGCATAGTCTTCTGAACCGCGTAGGCTCTTACGCGAGCGTCATTGGCGGTAAATGCGCCATCGCGGAAAACCGGTTCGTAAAATAAATTAACGGTCGCCATCGGAACCTTTATGTCGTTGTCCGCACAAGCTTGCTTAAAATCTTTAACGATCCGGGCTTTTTCGCTTGCTGTTGCATCAATCGGAACAAGATCATTGTCGTGAAAGTTAACGCCATAGGCACCGACTTCGCCAAGCATTTCAACAATCTGAACGGGTGTAAGTTTTTCTCTGACCTGTGTTCCGAAAGGATCCGCACCGCGATTTCCTACTGTCCAAAGACCGAATGTGAATTTGTCTTCAGGCCTCGGTTTGTATTTATCATTGGTCATCTATTTCTCCAATTTTATTTCTCTGTAATAATCTCAACTGACGGACGAAGTGCTGTATAGAGCATTCGATAGGCGTTGTAATTTTTGTCTAATAATTCTTGCGAACCCGCGTTTGGCTCAACAGTCTCGGCCACTCGAATCGTTTTCAAACACGCTTCTTCCACCGTTCTCCATGCCCCCGCACCAACACCCGCAAGTATTGCCGCACCGAATGCCGCACCTTCATCAGCCTCGATTATCTCGACAGGTTTGCCGTAAACATCTGCCTGAATCTGTCGCCAAAGGTTGGATTTTGCACCGCCGCCACCTAACCGAATCGAAGATATTTCTACGCCCGATGCTTCGAAAATTTCTATCGAATCACGTAGCGAAAAAGCCACTCCTTCTAAAACTGCACGAGTAAAATGTGCTTTCGTATGGCTCGCGGTGATTCCGATAAAAGCTGCACGAGCGTTTGCATCCAAATGCGGTGTGCGTTCGCCCATCAAATAGGGAACCCAAATTGCACCGTCCGAACCACTCGGAATCTTTTCCGCCTCGCGTACCAAGTCATCATAGGACTTTCCATCACCAAAATTTTCCCTAAACCATTTGAAAGAAAGTCCTGCCGAAAGCGTAACGCCCGTATTGTGCCATCGATTTGGAATTGCGTGACAAAGCGTATGAATTCTGCCTTGTAAATCTAATCTTGGAGCATCGGAAACAGCGAAGATCACCCCCGATGTTCCAACCGTTGCCGAAACTTTTCCGTTCTCGACAATGCCTATTCCGATTGCTCCCGCCGCATTATCGCCTGCACCTGCAACAATCAGCGTCCCAACTTTAAGACCTGTTTCGCTTGCGCCGATTTCCGAAACACTTCCCGTGACCATATTTGATTCATAGACTTTCGGCAACATCTTTTCGTCAATTTCAAAAGTTGAAAGCATTTCGCTCGACCATTTTCGATTCTGCACGTCAAACAAAAGAGTTCCTGAAGCATCCGCCACGTCCGAAGCCTTATCGCCCGACAGTTTCAAACGAATGTAATCTTTCGGAAGCAAAATAGCCGCGACCTTTTCCCAATTTTGCGGCTCGTTTTCACGCAGCCAAAGCAATTTTGGTAAGGTAAAACCAGTAATTGCCGGATTGCATACCAGCTCAATCAGCTTTTCTTTACCAATTTTTGCAGTTATCTCGGCACATTGTTTTTTCGTTCGTTGATCGCACCAAAGCAATGCGGGTCGAACAATTTTGTCAGATTTATCAAGAAAGACCGAGCCGTGCATTTGTCCTGAAAAACTGACTGCCGTAATGTCTTCGGCTTTCACGCTTGCCAGAACTTGCGCAATCGTTGCTTTGCACGCTCGCCACCAGTCATTGGGATGTTGTTCGGCCCAACCAATCTCCGGGGACGCAATATCCAAATGCGAGGCACTTGCGGACGCGACAAGTTTACCGGCTTGGTCAATAACGACTGCTCGCGATCCACCTGTTCCGACGTCTATTCCAAGGAATTTCATGATTTCGGATAATCTTCAACAACCTCAAGCGATTGGTCAATCAAATAAACGGAACTGCCGCCAACCATCACTTTGAAGATCCCTGGTTCGACCACTCGTTTCATCTCACGATTAAAGAATTGCAGTTTCGCAGGCGTAAGGGTAAAAGTTACAGTTTTCGTTTCACCGGCATCGAGCGAAATTCTCGCAAAATCTTTTAGTTCTTTGACAGGTCTCGTCACCGAGCTGACTTCATCCCGGATATACATTTGGGCAACTTCATCGCCCCGAACTCGTCCCGTATTTGTGACATCAACCGTAACTGTCGTTGCTTCGTCAGCTTTTATTTTTGACTTGGTAACTTTCAAGTTTGAATACTTGAAAGTCGTGTAGCTCAAGCCGTGTCCAAAGGCAAAAAGCGGTGTGGTCCTGGACAAGAGATAACCGCGACGAGCAGTCGGTTTATAGTTGTAATAAATCGGCAACTGTCCGACCGAGCGCGGAAAAGAAACGGGTAATTTTCCACCCGGATTGTAGTCGCCAAACAAGACATCAGCCGCAGCTGTTCCGGTCTCTTGACCAAGATAAAAACCTTCTAAGATCGCCGGAACATTTTCGGCAACGTAATTAATCGACAACGGTCCCGAATTGATTAGGAAAACCACTGTTGGTTTTCCGGTTGCTAAAACGGCTCTCACGAGTTCATTTTGCCGCCCGACAAGTTCCAGAGAATCACGATCGCCGAGATGATTTTCCGCCCAGCCTTCTTTGTTAGTGTCTTCGTTTCCGCCGATCACCAAAATTACTTTGTCTGACATTTTGGCGGTTTTCACCGCTTCGTCAATCAATTTTTGGTCGCTCGCCGCATCGTTCAAAGTGATCGTGTCGCCAAACCAATTTCCGTCTTCTCTCGAAATTTTTACGCCTTCGGCATAATTTACTTTGACTGTGCTTCCGACTTTATTTTTCACGCCTTCCAGAATGCTGATCGTTTTGGGTGGGCGCGGATCGGTGTATCCGCCGAGATGTGCTTTTGCGGCATTTGGACCAATAACAGCGACCGATTTCAGCGTCGATCTATTAAATGGAAGCGTGTTTCTATCGTTTTTTAGCAGCACGATTGAACGCCGGGCGGATTCAGCTGCCAATGCTCTGTCTTCATCGGTGTCTATCATTTGCACAGCTTTATTGACATCAACATATGGATTTTCAAACAGACCGAGTTGGAATTTTTGATACAAAATCCGAGACACCGCTTTGTCAACTAAAGCGACGGGTATTTTTCCCGCTTTTACTTGTGCGGTCAGTTCAAGATTAACTTTTGGGTCAGGCAATTCGACATCCAAACCGGCCTCTAATGCCTGTCTTGCAGCATCGGCCAAATTTGTTGCTACTCTATGACGTGACTCAAGCTCTGTCATCCCGTAATAATCTGAAACAATCGTCCCCTGGAAACCCCATTCTTTTCGCAGAAGCGTATCGAGCATCCATTTATTTGTGTGAACAGGAACGCCGTCAATTTCGTGATACGCAGGCATAACGCTCAACAGATTTGCTTCTTTTACTGACGCTTCAAAGGGCACGAAATGTGTTTCACGCAGGACTCGTTCGGACAAATTTACAGGTCCGATATTTGTCCCGTTTTCGGGTTGTCCGTGTCCCGCGAAGTGTTTACCTGTGGCAATTACCGAGTACTCACCGAGCTTTGGGTTCGCATAAGTTGCATTGCCCTGAATCGCTTTAACAAGCGATACGATCATTCGCGATGTCAAATACGGGTCTTCTCCGTACGTCTCTTCGGTTCGTCCCCAACGAGCTTCACGTGCCAGATCCATATTTGGCCCGAGAACATGATGTGTTCCGCGAAGACGCGTATGCTTTGCCGCAACCGTAAAAACCCTCGTAATTAAATCCGGATCCCAACTCGAAGCCAAGGCAAGCGGCACGGGGAAAACGGTTGAACCGCTGGACATATTTCCGTGTAAAATTTCGTCGTGAAAAACGGCGGGAATGCCCAGTCGGGTGTTGGCTTTGAGCCATTTTTGCACCGCGTTGGCATATTCGGCGGATTCTTTTGGCGTTAATAATTCACGCTGGCGGGCAAATTGTCCGATTCCGTTCGGCATTATCTGCTTTGCGCGTTCGGGCGAGAATTTACCACCAAAAGGCAATTGATCTTTCGCAATTCCGGTGTTATCGTTCGGTTTTTCCATCCAAACGCACATCATCTGCGCAACTTTTTCTTCTAAGGTCATTCTTGCTATCAAATCTCTAACTCGGTCATCGACAGCAAGCTTCGGGTTTTGATAGGGCAATCCCGAGTTTGCGGAAGTCGGCAAAATCAGAACATTGAAAATTAGGAAAATCGCGACGTTCAGCACTACGATCTGACGCGTTTTGGTGCAAAGATTTTTCATAAATGTTTTCAGTGTTTCGATAATGCAATTATCGAAAACACAAAATCTATGGTTGATGAACGCGAACATAATCAATAACCATCTCCTGCGGAAAAACCGAAGTCTTATCAGGATTTCCGCCCCAAGGTCCGCCGACAGCAAAATTCAGCAATAAAAAAAACGGATGACCGTAGACCCACTTTTTGCCTTTGGGTAAATCTCTTGGAGTTAGGGTCTTATAGCGTTTTCCATCCACGAAAAACTCAATCTTGTTTTCCCTCCATTCGGTGGCAAAAACATGAAAATCATCGGCGAATTTCTTCTTGATTATAAATGCAGCCCCGATTGATTTATCACCCGAGTAATCAGGTCCGTGAATTGTTCCATGGATTGTCTTTGGCTCTTTACCGATATTCTCCATGATGTCAATCTCGCCGCAGCTAGCCCAACCGACTTTGTCAATATCGTTTCCGAGCATCCAGAAAGCCGTCCACATTCCTTGACCTTGCGGTACTTTGATCCGAGCCTCAAATCTGCCGTATTTTTGCTCGAACTTTCCTTTTGTTATAAGCCGTGCCGAGGTGTATTTACATGGCCCATACCAACAGCTTAAGTTCCCTGGAGTCTGTATTTCAACGGCTTTTATCACCAAATTTCCCTTGCCGTCCAAATACGCGTTTTCGGTAGAATTGGTGTAATATTGCAACTCCTGATTGCCCCAGCCGCCGCCGCCGATCTCGGAAGTCCATTTTGTCAGATCAACTGCCGAACCGCGTGGGCCATTGAACTCATCCTCGAACACAATCTCGCGCCGGTTGACCTGTGACGGCGTGACTAATATGCACGTCAAGGTCAAGGTAACGATCGCCGCAAGCATCGGCACTATCCCACTTTTTAGATCCATAACGATTTCCTTCAAGCTAATTCGCTCCTTTAACAAACCTGAGACATACCGGTCCGGGTATCTCGATCGTTTGTCCAGTGTTCTGCAGCCTTCCTGATCTCTTGTCAATGCGAAAGACAACGATGTTGCCGCTGTCCTGATTAGCGGCCAGCAAGAAATTGCCAGTTGAGTCGATCACAAAATTTCGCGGCTTCTTGCCGCCGGTCGGGGTATTCACGATATACGTTAGCTTTCCGCTTTGTTCGTCAATCTTAAAGGCCGCAATGCTGTCGCCGCCGCGATTTGATGCGAAGAGGAACTTTCCGTCAGGGGAGACATGAATATCGGCACCGGTATTTGGCCCGGTGAATCCCGGCGAGAGGGTTGAAATGGTCTGGACCTCTTTAAACGCGCCGGCCCTGGCGTTGTATGACAGCGAGGTCACGCTTGAGTCGAGTTCATTGATGACGAACGCCCGCTTCCCGCTTGGGTGAAACTCGAAATGTCGCGGCCCGGCTCCCGGTCTGGCCTGAAAGAATGGCTGATAAGAATTGGGCATGAGTTTCCCATGGCCGCGGTCAAATTTGTAGATCATCAGCCGGTCGATGCCAAGATCCGCGGCGACAGCAAATCGACCCCTATTGTCTAGTGTTATTGAATGAGCGTGAGCCGATAACTGGCGATCCTTATTTGGACCCGAACCTGAGTGCTGGATGAGATCGGCCAACGGCCCGATGCGACCGTCAGAAGTTACAGGGAATACTGAGACATTTCCTCCAACGTAGTTAGCTACGAGAATGAACTTGCCGTCTTCCGTGATCGAAATGTGACAGGGTGCTCCGCCCATGCTCGGCTGCTTGTTTACGAACTTCAGGCCCCCCGTTTTGGGGTCGATGGCAAACGAGCTTACTGATCCGCTCGGTTTGCCTTCAAACTCAAGAAGCTCGTTGACCGCAAAAAGGTATTTTCCCTTTCGATCGACCGTCAAAAACGACGGATCGGGAATATCCTTAGCGACGGAGAGCAGAACGATCTTTCCGGTTTCAAGTTGGAAATTGCAGACATAGATGCCCTCGCTCTTGCTGTTTGACGTATATGTACCAACGTAAACTCGAACTTCTGTTTGCGCCGGGCTCGTTTGCCCACTTACGCCGTTGGTGTGCAGCAACGCGGTTGAGCCGGCTACTGCCGTGGACAGAAATTCTCGTCTTGTGTATGCAATCTTACTGGACATAAATGGCAGTCACCGACTATTCTTTGTTGCAGGCTCAGTCAAAAGATCAAGCGTGAAGTGTTCGTCGACGCTTTTTTCAGCCCATAGGTATTCACAATACTACGTGGTCTGCCAGAAACGGTTGTAGACGATAAATTTTGTTTCATTTCTGTCGATATTTCAAATAATCGGCTTCGAACCAGAATGGATTTAGGTGCAAATATCCCGAAGGTTCGAAGGTCGAAAGAATAAAAGAATAACGGTGTAAACCACGTACGACTATGAGGCGAATCGATCTTAAGAAAGTAAGTGTGGCCCGCTCCAACACGATCCGTAACATAAACCGGCAGATCGTTCTCAATTACGTCCGTGAGAAAGGGCCCATTTCGCGAGCGGACATTGCCCGGGAAACAGATCTGCAGCGCTCGACCGTCTCGCTGATCGTCGAACAACTAAAGAAAGTCGGCTTAATCAAGGAGGTCTTTGGTGAGTCCTCGGGGGGCCGCCCACCAACTCTTTTAACTTTGCGAACGGCTCTTCCGGTAGTTATTGGTGTTGATTTGGGGACCGTAAGAACGACAGTCGCGACGTCTGATTTGACAGGCCAGGTGATTGAAAAGGTGTCGTTCTGGACAGATCCGGATGTCGAAAAGACGACATCGTTGATCATCGAGAACGTTCGCAGTTTAAATTCTAAAAAACCCCACAGTATCGAGGCAATCGGAATCAGCCTTCCGGCTTTAGTCGATACAAAGAATGGGCAAGTCTTATACAGCCCTCATTTTAACTGGCGTGAGCCAAAGATCGTACAAAAGATCCAAGCCGCAACCGGATTGCCGGTAACTGCCGATAACGATGCAAATGCTGCGGCCTTGGCTGAGCTTTGGTTCGGCCGTCCGGAAATTCGTGACTCCAGGGATTTCATTTTAGTGTTCATAGAAACCGGAATCGGCACTGGTATTGTTATCGACGGCCAGATATACCGTGGAAAAGGAGGAGTTGCGGGCGAATTCGGACACATGCGGATCGGCACCGGCGCCCCGATAGCGTGCGGCGCCGGCAGCCATGAATGTTGGGAGGCTTTCGCCTCGGAGCGCTCCGCCCTTGCCCGGTATGCAATGCGGCTGGGAAATATCGACCACATGAATCGGATCACGTTTGAGCAACTATTCGAACTAGCGGTAAGAGGTGAAAAAAATGCCGTGGAATCTCTAAAAGAAACAGCCCGCTTTATCGGAATTGGAATGGGAAATTTGATGCAGGGACTTTCGCCCGACCTTATCGTCGTCGGCGGCTCAATCGTCAATGCATGGGATCTGCTCTCATCGGATATTAGGGCCGGGGCCGAAGCGGTGCTTTGCAAAGGAATTCCAGAAACTCAAATTATCTCTTCAAGTTTAGGATCTGAACCGGCCTTAATGGGGGCGTTCAGCCTGGTCCTCGCCAAAATGTTCGCGCCTGTCTCCATATTGGATTATTAATAAGCGAATAGGGAAGTATTGGTCTGGCCAAGACTTGGGTGCGTATAGACCACAAAACAGGGGTTAAAGATCAAATATCAGGTACAAGAAAAGCGCTTGACAATAGACCTATTTCGATGTACCTTTTGCAGAGGTTCAATACAAAAGTCTTTCCTATTTGATTTCTCAGTCTCTATTAGACGGGTTTCAGTTCAGGAAAGGCGATTTCTAGATAACTTTGGAGTTCAAAATTTGGATCACGATTTAATCTCGTGGCCAGCTTTTGAATAAGCGTCTTCTTCATTTGATTGCAGAGTCCGGCTATTTCGAAATCATTTTCGTAATTTATCTACGCGTTTTCTATTTTTGTGGAGTTGCTTCGAAACAAACAAGTGGTTTCTTCTTAGTGCTTAAGTGTTCAATTTCTTCTGGAGGTTTTGTGATGAGTATGATCCGTTCGACTAGTGGTTTCGTTCAGAATTGGATGGGGGTGCTTCGAGTCCCGCTAGTTTTGATAACAATGATGTTTTTTCCGTTTGCACTGGCTGCACAAACGGGAACCTCAGGTCAAATCACCGGCAGTGTGACCGACCAAAACGGGGCTGTCGTAACTGGGGCAACGATAAGCCTTGTTCAAATTGAAACGGGGGCCAAAAGAACGTCAACGTCAAATACGGATGGGAATTACAGTATTTCCAACCTGGCGATCGGCACCTATCGTATTAGCGTCACCAGAGACGGGTTTAAGGAAACTTCGGTTTCTAATGTTGTGGTCAATGTTTCCAACATAACCCGGCAAGACATCGTCTTGGAGGCGGGAGCGATAACCGAGGTTGTAAAT
>JANOGL010000110.1:0-6365 GCA_031405985.1 Acidobacteriota bacterium
CTCGCGCTCGTGCAGCGCCAGCGCATCGAGCGTCTGCGTATGAAACCGATGCTCGTACGCCAGGTGAAAAACGCTCCGCCGCTCGGTCGCTGAAAAAGTGTGGATCGGTGTAATCGTCGGCAGGCACGTAAACGGCCTGGATAGAAGTGATTGCACCGGTCTTTGTCGATGTGATTCGCTCCTGCATCTCGCCCATCTCGGACGCGAGATTTGGCTGATAACCCACCGCCGAAGGCATACGGCCCAAGAGAGCCGAAACTTCCGAACCGGCCTGCGTAAATCTAAAGATGTTATCGACGAAGAACAGCACGTCGTTGCCCTGATCTCGGAAGTATTCGGCAACTGTGAGACCGCTCAACGCAACGCGAAGTCGTGCTCCGGGCGGCTCGGTCATCTGACCGTAGATGAGCGACACCTTGCTGCCCTTGATCGCTTCCATATCAACCTTTGTCAGATCAAAAGCACCTGTTTTTTCAAAGTTGTGCGTGAACTCGTCGCCGTAGGTGATAACCTTCGACTCGACCATTTCGCGGAGCAGGTCGTTGCCCTCGCGGGTGCGTTCGCCGACGCCCGCAAACACCGAGAAGCCGTCGCGTCCCTTTGCGACGTTGTTAATCAGCTCCATGATGAGCACCGTCTTACCGACGCCGGCACCACCAAAGAGGCCGATCTTACCGCCGCGAAGAAACGGCTGAATCAAGTCGATGACCTTAATTCCCGTCTCAAACATTTCAAGCGACGTCGCCTGTTCGTCGAACGAAGGCGCGTGTCGATGGATCGGGTAACGAACGTCCGAATTAATGGGGCCAAGCTCGTCCACCGGGTCGCCGATCACGTTCATTACGCGCCCCAAGGTTGCTCCGCCAACCGGCACGGTGATACCGCCGCCGAGATCAAGGGCCTTCATTCCGCGGACCATGCCGTCCGTAGGCAGCATCGAAACAGCACGCACACGGCCCTCGCCCAAGTGCTGCTGCACCTCGGCGATGACATCGATCTTGTCATCGACGTCAAAGCCTTCGCTCGTAATTCTTAATGCCTGATAGATCGGGGGCAGATAACCTGAAAATTCAACGTCAACGACTGGCCCGATGATCTGCACGACCGTTCCGACCTGTCCATTTTGCTCTTTAGCCATTATTTAAACAATTGCTCCTAATAGTAGCGAATTTCGCCGTTTTGCAAAGCAGTTAGGATAACACAACGCGTTTTGTCGAGGCAAAGACAGCGGAGCAAACTTATGGCACTCGCCAAAAGTAAATGGTGTGGTCAACGCCGCTTGGGGTTTTTACGCTTTTCGACTTTTCGGGCCGCCAGTCGCCCATATCGTGGTTGTGCGAGACGATCCGTGTTCCGGGTTTCATCTTTAGTAGCTGCGGACGAAGTTTCAGATTCAGCTCGGGCGAAAGATAAAGCATAACAACCGTCGCGTCGCTAAAATCCTGTTCAAAGATATCGCCCTCGACAAATCTCACCTTGTCCCCGATCTTTGCATTTCGAGCGTTTTGGTTTGCCTCGCTCACGAGGACGGAGTCGATGTCGATGCCGACGCCGCGTGTACCGTAACGAAGTGCCGCCGTTATCGGAATCCGGCCGTCGCCCGAGCCGAGATCATACAAGACGTCGTCGCCGGTTACGTCTGCGATGGCGAGCATTTCGTCAACGATCGATTGATGTGTCGGAAGGTACGGCGCGTCCGTTCCATCCGTTCCATCGGTCGATGAGCGATTGCCTTGATTCGAATTCACCGTTGAGTTTCCTGCGGTTCCCGAGCTACGCAAAATGCCCGTATTCATACAGCCCGACAAGATCGCGACGGCAACGAGAACGATAAAGTAAACGCTTCTGCTTCTGCTCATTACAACTGCTTTGCGGTTCAACTTTAGCAATAACATCAGGTCGCACACAACGAACCTTCGTCCGTTTATTCGATTTAGATTTTTTGTTGTAGTATTTATGTGAGATGAACAGTTCGGTAATAAATATCGATCCGGAAATATTGGGCGGAACACCAGTTTTCAGAGGTACGCGAGTCCCGATAGAAAGCATGTTCGATCATCTGGGAGGCGGTGTCTCACTCGATGAGTTTTTGGACGATTTCCCGTCTGTAAAACGCGAACAGGCCATTGAGGTTCTTGGTCTGGCCGAAGAGGTGTTGACATCAAGCAAATTTGAAGAGATTTATGAAACTATCGCTTGATGAAAATCTCCCAAATAAGTTGAAGAAAGATTTTCCGGAAGATGAAATATCTACGGTTCGCGAGCAAGGTTGGAGTGGAATTAGCAATGAGGAATTAGTGCGTTTGATGATCACACAAGGATTTAACGCTCTGACCACGTTCGATAAAAATTTGGAACATCAACAAAATTTCGACAGATATCCAATAAGCGTTATCGTTCTGACTGCCGAGTCGAGCCGATACGAACATCTTCGGCCGCTCGTCCACGAAATCAAAGAAAAGCTTCAACCTCCGACCATCGGTATTACGGTTATAGGAACTTAATAGACATTTGAAGAAACTCGAATTACCATCGCAAGGCCTCAATACGCTGTTCGGCGTTCAGGACCAGAACATCAAATATCTCGAATCGCTCCTCGACGTGAGCATCGTTGCGCGCGGCAATGAGCTGCTGATCGACGGCGACGAGAACGACATCAAGACCGTCGAGCAAATTTTGCGCGAGTTTGGCGAACTGTGCGCGAACGGCAATACATTTAACGACAAGGAGTTGAAGGATGCGTTCAAGCAGATCGCCGAAGATCGCGCTTATAGTCTAAAAGAACATTTTGAGAAGGCTCGATTCAATCCGTCTGGCAAGAAAACGGTTGCGCCAAAGACGGCTAATCAGCGCAAATACTTGGACGCGATCGCCGCGAACGATCTGGTCTTTGGCATCGGCGTCGCGGGCACGGGCAAAAGCTTTCTGGCGGTCGCGATGGCCGTCGATGCATTGTTCAAAAAGCAGGTCAACCGCATTATACTGACGCGCCCGGCGGTCGAGGCCGGCGAGCGTCTCGGCTTTCTTCCCGGCGATCTGCAGGAAAAGATTGATCCTTATCTGCGACCGCTTTACGATGCGCTGTTCGATCTCATCGACGGCGAAAAAGTCGCGAAGATGCTCGAAAAACGAATCATCGAGATCGCTCCGCTAGCCTTTATGCGCGGCCGCACACTATCGGACGCGTTCATCATCCTCGACGAAGCCCAAAATACCACTAGCGAGCAGATGAAGATGTTCCTAACCCGAATCGGCTTCGGCTCAAAGGCCGTTGTCACCGGCGACGTGACGCAGATCGACCTGCCGCGCGGACAAAAGAGCGGCCTCAAAGAAGCCGAGAAGATTCTTGCCGACATTGACGCCATCGAATTTGTTTACTTCACCGACAAAGACGTCGTCCGCCACAAGCTTGTACAGTTGATCGTCAAGGCTTACGAAGCTCATTCCGAACAAACTGACGACACAGGTCAGAACCGGGAGCGATAGCGACTGGGTTCTTATGGACGTCATTAACCTGCAACGCAAGGTCAAGCTCGATCTCGCGCCGATTCGTGCATTCGTGGCTGACCTTTCTCGATCAATTGCCGAAGCCGAAAACAAAACATTCTCCGTCGCGTTCGTCTCCGATCGCCGCATGAAGCAGCTCAATGAAATGTTCCGCGGGCAAACGTCGACGACCGATGTGCTGTCGTTCTCGCACGAACCCGACGACTTCGCTCGGAGTACCGACATTAGTCGGCAGCCGCCTGAAGGCGGGACTCCGAGCGCTATTTTCCTCGGCGACATCGTGATCTCCGCCGAACAGGCGCAAAAGCAGGCCGCTGAGAATGGCCTCGACCTTGACGCCGAAATTAAACAGCTCATCCTCCACGGCCTGCTGCATTTGTGCGGCTTCGACCACGAAACCGACAACGGCGCGATGAATGAGCGTGAACTGAAACTCCGCGAGGACTTACGAATTTAGCCACAGATCAACACAGATAAGCACTCATACCAAGCATTCTCAGAATCTGTGTTTATCTGTGTTAATCTGTGATTTCAACTTCTTATGACTGAATCGAAGAAAACCGCCGAGCCGTGTGTGATGGTAATTTTTGGCGCGACCGGCGATCTGACAAAACGCAAGCTGCTCCCTGCTCTTTACAATCTCGCTAAGGACGATTTTTTGCCGCATACGTTTGCCGTCGTCGGTGTCGGCCGGCAAGAGATGACGAGTGAAGAGTTTCGCTCGAACGTTGTCGCGAATCTGCGTGAGTTTATTCCAAATGGTGCGGACGACAAGCTGGTCAAGTGGTTTGAAGAACGCACGTATTACACCGGCGGCGATTTTGACGACGACAAAAAGCTGTTCGGCGACCTCAAGGTCCTGCTGGGCGAGATCACGGCAAAGCATCAGATTCCCGATAACTATTTTTTCTATATGGCGATACCGCCAGATCTGTTTGCAAACGTCACGCACAAGATCGTAAAGAACGGACTCGGTAAAGAGGAGAATGGTAACTGGCGGCGTTTTATTTTTGAAAAGCCGTTTGGCCGCGATCTTGAATCTGCCAAAAAATTAAACTCGGATCTTCTGCGAACGATCAAAGAGCGCCAAATTTATCGCATCGATCATTATCTCGGCAAAGAAACGGTGCAGAATATTTTGGTCTTTCGCTTTGGCAACTCGATCTTTGAGCCGATCTGGAACCGCAACTTTATCGATCACGTGCAGATCACCGTCGCCGAACGCTTAGGCGTCGAGCAGCGTGCTGGTTATTACGACTCGGCCGGAGCTCTGCGCGACATGATACCGAATCACATATTGCAGCTCGTCACGCTGACGGCGATGGAGCCGCCCGTGTCGTTCGAGGCGGACGCCGTTCGCGACGAGCAGGCCAAAATTCTACAGGCGATACAGCCATTCTCGCCCGAAGACGTTCTCAAGAAAACCGTTCGCGGGCAATACGGAGAAGGTCAGCTCGTGTCAGAACCGGGAGCGGTAGCGACTGGGCTCAAAGAAGTTCCGGCTTATCGCGATGAGGACAAGGTCGCGCCGCACTCGAACATCGAGACGTTTGCCGCGCTGAAATTATCAATCGACAACTGGCGTTGGGCCGACGTCCCGTTTTACGTTCGCACTGGCAAGCGGATGGCGACAAAGCACTCGAGCATCGTTATACAATTCAAACGTGCGCCGTTCGTGCTGTTTCGCGACACGTCTATCGAAAAGCTCACGACAAATCGCATCGTCATTCACATCCAACCCGACGAAGGCATCACGCTGCACTTCGGTGCCAAAATCCCAGGCCCCTTAGTTAACATGGGCGCAGTCGATATGGACTTTAATTACCTCGATCACTTTGGCGATCAAGTCAGCACGGGTTACGAGCGGCTGTTATACGATTGCATGATCGGCGACGCGACCTTGTTTCAACGCGCCGACATGGTTGAAGCCGGTTGGCGAATCGTTACGCCCGTGCTCGACGTCTGGAGCGCTCTGCCCGCACGCGACTTTCCGAATTACGCCGCCGGTTCATGGGGACCGAAAGAATCCGACGACCTGCTCGGAACTGATAGTAGAGCTTGGAAAAACATTGCAGATTAGCTATAAACTTTTTATTGCAAAGACGTTAAGAAGAAAGATGAAACCACAGATAAACACGGATGGGCACAGATTTGAAGAAGTGTTAGTTCTTGTCGGACATCCTATTATCGGTGTTTATCTGTGTCTATCTGTGGTTAATTGTTTTCTCTGCGTCACCGCGTCTCCGCGGTGACGATATTTATGCAAATCGAAATTGTAATCGCCGTAATTATTCTGATCGTACTCGTCTTTCTCGCGACCGTCGATATGGCGTTCTCGCATCTGTCGGATGTGGGTCTACGAAGGATCTTGTCGGATGAGGAATCGGTCGAGAAAAAGAATGCGGGCGAATTCTTGCGCGAGATACTCGATAACCGGCCGCGTTTTCGTTTTGCACTTTCGTCCGCGATACAAATTCTGCTCATCTGTTTTACGGTGCTTCTCACGGTCATCGTAAACGGATATGTGACCAATCGCGGCAGGCTGCTGTTCTTTGCGCTCGCCATCGGCCTCGCTGCAACCGTCTTGCTGCGACAGATCGTGCCGCGACTGCTCGTGCAAAACGAAACTGAGAAGAAGTTTCTCTTCCTGCTGCCGGCTATCAGGCCGATCTTTGCGCTCGTTTCGTTTTTTGTCGAGCCGATCTCAAAGCGCAAAAATGCAAAGTCACGTCAAAAACTCGAAGCGACAATTTCCCCTGACCTGTCGGAAGAAAAAGAAGATGACAATGCCGAGGATTTTCAAGCTTTGATGGAAGTCGGCGAGGCCGAGGGCATCATCGAAGAAGAAGAGCGCGAGA
>JANOGL010000160.1:0-11274 GCA_031405985.1 Acidobacteriota bacterium
GTTTAATTTCAATAATCACATCATCCTTTTCAACTTCAGGAAAGTCATTTTGGCACCCGAACGTTTCCGGTAAACGGCCGCTACACAAAAGCGCAGCGTGAAATTTACGACGTCGTGCTCGACGTACAGCTGCAGTGCATCGAATATACAAAGGTCGGCAATACGGTGAAAGGCAGACAAGAATATTCAATCGAGCTGCTCACCGAAGGCATGAAAAAGCTTGGCTTGCTAAAAGGCAATACCAAGGACCTGATAAAGAAAAAGTCTTACATGAAATATTACATGCACGGCGTCGGCCACTATTTGGGGCTCGACGTGCATGACGCGGGACGTTATTTCCACGACCAGCAGGCCAAAAAATCGCGCACATTCGCGCCAGGCATGGTTCTCACCGTCGAGCCCGGTCTATACATTCCGCCTGACGATAAAACGGCTCCGCCAAAATACCGCGGCATCGGAGTGCGCATCGAGGATGACGTGCTCGTCACAAAAGACGGCAATGTGAATCTAACATCAAAAGTGCCAAAGAACATCGATGAGATCGAGGCCTTGATGCAGAAGCGGCGTTAAGTCAGAACCGCCTGCGTTAGTGGGCGGCCAGTTTCACGAAGTATGAACACGAACGAAATTCTCAAAAATCTTCCGGCCCTTCTTTGCGCGTTATTTGTCGCGATACTCTTCATCCAGTCAGGTCTCGACAAAGTTTTTGACTGGAAAGGAAACATGACATGGCTGACCGGTCACTTCTCCAAATCATTTCTCGCGCCGTTTGTCATTCCGATGCTCGCCAGCATCACGGTTTTGGAAGTCGCGACGGGTTTTCTCTCGGCTGCCGGAATTATTTATTTTCTCGCGACGGGCTCTCTGAATTTGATCTTCTGCGCCTCGATTATTGGCGCGACGTCTGTCACAGCTCTTTTCTTCGGCCAACGCATCGCGAAGGACTACGCAGGCGCAGCTGTGCTTGTGCCGTATTTTATCCTGCTTATGATTTTGATGATTTTGACTAATCCCTTTCTAAAGAATTAGTAGTTGCGGCCAACGCAAACAAAAAAGCCCCGGGCGTGGAACCCGAGGCTTTTTGATCTAGCTGAGACAATCGTTAATAACTCCGAAGATTGAGGATCTGACCAAGGATAGTTCCGAGGATGTTCAGCTTTCCGCCGTTATTCGAACCATACTCGTAGTCGCCATTATAGTCGTCCTGGTACCGGCTGTTCGAGCCGTCCTGGTAACCGCGTTCGAAACCCTGACGAAAATAATACTGGTATTGATTCTGGTCAACATACGATTGATAGCCGTAGTTTCCGCTCTGATACACGTTCGAATTCGAATAGCTGATGCGTCTGCGGCCGTTGCGGTCATTGCGTCCGGCCTCGAAGCCCTGACGATAACCTTCGTTGACAGCTTGTCTCAGTAATTCCGCACCCCGGTTGTCGGTGTAGTAGTACGAACCGTTGCGGCTTACGCGATAGCGGCCGTTGCGGTTGGTGTTCGCATTGGCGTTACCGCGGTAATAGCCCATGCCTCGCGAACGGTCGTTGCCACTATGCGTATCCTGTCGGTTCCAATGATCCTGACGCTTACGCTCGGCCTTCGCACGCTCCTTGTCTAACTTTTCAAGCCTCTTGTTGGCTTTGCGTTCGTGCTTCTGATCATTTCCACGATTGTGCTGGGCGTTAGCCATTTCGCTTGTTCCCAATAACGCAACCAACCCGAATGCCGACATCGCGGCCAAATTTTTAAAATTAAATATTTTCATAATGACTCCTTGTTCTGCCCATGATCTGTTTCTTAAATGTTTCCCTGAATTCTGTGTGAATCAGAGGAATCACAGGGCCTTGTAAATGATTGATAATAAGAAAGTTATCAATCCACGACCATAGACATGACAATCCACGTGCCACGACGTTCGATCCCATTGTTCGGCTAGGTTTAGAGTGAAAAGAGGGATTTATGGGTACCGGGAAACGCTCGGTATCGTGCGCTTTTTGCGCGTATGGTCTTCTTTGTAAACAGAAAATCGATCGGTCTGCGTTTTGTTGATATTAGTTTTGACGTATATGACGAATTCGTTCCGGTGGCTTACCGACTCGGACGTTCGATAGTGAATCTCACTTTGTAGGATTTTTTATCTATCGGCTTGTCGGCGTGCGGATGCGGTGTGAGATTGTCGATGGTGATCGCCCAGCCGTCGAATATGTCGCCCTTTGGTCCCAGATTCGTGTTGAACTCAAAGATCTGCGAGCGACGTGAGCCGATAATCTGAACCTTAACTTTTGCGTTGCCGGCCCAAATGCAATCGACGCCGATCGGACAACGTGAGTCTTCCGTGACCTCGAGAAACTTGATCTTCAGACGGCTCTTTTTCGCGGTCTTCTGCTTACCGACTTTGAGTGTGAACGTCTCTTTTGTTTGCGCAAATGTCGTCATTGAGAAGATTATAAAAATTGCGGTCGCTAAAGTTAAGGTTTTCATATCGTTAAATTAGGAAGCTCGAAACTTCCGCCTCGTTAGAACGCGATTTGACGCGCGTGGTTGCAAAAAATCTCGCGCGCAATTACGCCGAGGCGGACGCTCCGGCCTTTATCTTCTCTTCGATAGCACGTGCGAATTCATTTGTCTTCGCGGTGCCGCCGAGATCGCGCGTGATCGATTTGCCATCGGCAAAAACGGCAAGTATCGCGGCGTGCATTCTCGCTGCGGCGTCGCGCTCGCCGATGTGATTTAACATCTGCACAGCCGACAACATCAGCGCAGTTGGGTTCGCAATGCCCTGACCGGCGATGTCCGGTGCAGAGCCGTGAACCGCCTCGAACACCGCGCCAAGCTCGCCGATATTTGCACCCGGAGCGAGGCCGAGACCGCCGATCAAGCCGGCGCAGAGGTCGCTGACTATGTCGCCATAGAGATTTTCGAGAACGAGCACATCAAATTGTTCGGGCCGCATCACGAGCTGCATGCAGCAGTTGTCGATGATCTTGTCGTCGGCCTTGATATCGGTAAATTCCTTCGCGACATTGTAAAAACACTCGAGAAACAAACCGTCGGAGAGCTTCATGATGTTCGCCTTGTGAACGGCGGTAACTTTTTTACGGCCGTTGTCACGCGCGTACTCGAAGGCATATCGCGCGATACGCGTCGATGCCTTTTCGGTGACGATCTTGAGCGATTCGACGACGCCCGGAATGACCGTGTGTTCGATGCCAGAATACAAACCCTCAGTATTTTCGCGAACAATTACGAGATCAAGCTCCGGATAGCGGCATTCGACATTTGGCAACGCTTTGACCGGACGCACGTTTGCGTAGAGGTCAAGGGCCTTTCGCAAACCGACGTTAACCGACGTAAAACCCTTGCCGACCGGCGTCATGATCGGGCCTTTGAGCGAGACCTTGTTGCGGCGCATCGCCTCAATGGACGCTTCGGGCAAAGTTTCGCCGTATTTCTCGAGCGCCTGGGCACCGAGTATCTGCGTTTCCCAATCTATTTGGACGCCTGTCGCCTCGATCACGCGAACCGTCGCCGCTACGATCTCAGGCCCGATGCCGTCGCCCGGAATAAGCGTAATGGTGTGTTTCATAAGCTGTGTCCTATAATAAACACCGAGCGAAGCGCGGACAAGATGACTTCTGATGTTCTAATTATCGGCGGCGGCGTGATCGGTCTTTCGGTCGCACGCGAACTGCATAAAAAAGGTGTGCGGCAAATCACGCTCGTCGATAAAAGCATTTGCGGCAACGAGTCTTCGTGGGCTGCAGCCGGAATGCTGGGGCCGCAAGCCGAGGCTAACGAGACCGGACCGTTCTTCGATCTTTGCTGTGCTTCTCGTGATCTATTTCCAAAGCTCGCCGACGAATTGCTAGACGAAACCGGCATCGACATTGAGCTTGATCGCACTGGAACCTTATATCTCGCGTTTACTGACGAGGACGCTAGAATTCTCCACGAGCGGTTCAGGTGGCAGCGAAAAGCTGATTTACCGATCGAGCATTTGTCAGCGGATGCGACGCTTCGTGCCGAACCATTGGTGTCGCATGATGTGCGTGGAAGTTTGTTTTTTCCACACGACTGGCAGGTTGAAAACCGTAAACTGCTTGCCGCGTTGCGGCGTTACGCAGAGCTTAACGGAACCCAGATTGTCGAAAACTGTTCGGTAAAAAGTTTGATTGTAGAGAGCGGCCGCGTCATCGGCGCAGAGACAAATGACGGTGTGATACATGCTGTCAAAACAGTGCTTACAACCGGCGCTTGGACGTCGCTCATCAAACTCGCGAGCTGCGAGACACCGATTAAAGTTGAGCCGGTTCGCGGTCAGATAATTGCGTTTCAGACTGACGAACGAATGTTTCGCCACGTGATCTATAGTCGTAACGGCTACATTGTGCCGCGAATGGACAATAGAATTTTGGCTGGTTCGACGACGGAGTACGTAGGTTTTGATAAATCGACAACCGACGAAGCGGCTCAAAATTTACACGCGATGGCTGTTAGAATCGCGCCGCGGATCGGTGAGTTCAATATTACAGATCAATGGTCTGGCCTGCGCCCGTTTACAGGTGACGGTTTGCCGATGATCGGCAGCCTCGCGGGAATTGACGGTCTTTTTGTCGCGACGGCGCATTATCGCAACGGCATTCTGCTTGCGCCGGTCACAGCAAAGATAGTAGCTGATGAGGTTGTCGATGGTGTGAACGCGGCAGATATTAAAACTTTCTCGCCGAGCAGATTTACATTCGCCGCGAACGGATAACAGATGTTGTTTATAAAAAAAATCCTGCCCATCATTTTTCTGGCTTTATGTGTGTCGACGTACCCGCAGTCGCGGCGTGTTCAACAGACAAATCCAACGAATCAGCCGGCCTCGACCTCAGCCGCCAACGATCAAACCGTCAAACAGATGTTTGACGAGGCAAACTCCTACATCAAAGTAAAAAGGGACGAATACGATCTAAAGAAAATCCCGTTCAGCGAACGGCTCTATGCGCAAACGAAGCTCGAACAGCGCTCGCTTGCCGCAAAATATGCAACTACGGCAACGGCGCGCACGAATCTCGCCGGCGAAGATTTTTACTATCTCGGCATGCTTCATTGGATAGCCGAAAATCTCGATGGCACGGCGGAAAACTTAAGCAAGTTTGCCGCAACTGAGAATGCGGCGGTCGAGCGCGCACAGACGGCGCGTTCGATAATCGTCGTCGTACTAGCAAAGCAAAACAAACTCGCCGACGCAGAAAAGATACTTGCCGAATATTCCGTAAAAGAACCGACGAAACTTACCGAGCGTGCCCGTATGGAAGGCGAGCTTGCAAAGGCATATCAGGCCGCAAAAGATTTCACGCGGATGGCGCCTCACGCAGAGCGTGGCTTTGCTGCGTCGAAGGCGTTACTAAAAGACGCCACCTCGCGTGCACGCGGACTCGACGAAATTCTCGACGCCGGAATGCTGGTTTACGAAGCGTTTCGCGACTTGGGTGAACGCACAAAGGCCGAAACTGCGCTCGATGAAATGCGCGTAACAGCGGCCGAGGTCGGCTCGACGAGTTTTTATTACTACGCCGTCGATCAGAAAATTAAGTTTCTCATCGAGACGGGACGCAAACCGGCGGCTCTCGAGTTCTACCAGACTACGCTAAAAAACACCGGGGTTGATTTTGGCAACAAAGCTTACCAAAACGACATAAACACGAGGCTCAAGAAGCGCGAAAAACATTACAAACTCCTCGGCGACATCGCGCCCGAGCTGCCGCTCGCCGACGAGTGGTTTCCGGGTGACAAACGCACTCTCGCTTCGCTCAGGGGCAAAGTCGTGCTACTCGATTTTTGGGCGATGTGGTGTCAGCCGTGTTTCGACGCCTTTCCACAGCTGATCGAGTGGCAACAGGATTACGCGGGTGATGGCCTCGAGATACTCGGCATAACACGTTACTACGGCAACGTAAACGGAATGCCCGCCGATCGCGTCGCCGAGATCGCAGAACTCAAACGCTTTCGCGCTCGTGAGCGCCTGCCGTATGATTTTGTCGTCGGCGACGGACAGGCGATGCAGTTGATGTACGGAGCGACCGGCTTGCCGACCGCAGTTTTGATCGACCGCAAAGGCGTTGTGCGTTATATCGAGACCGGCACGAGCCCGACGCGTCTCGAACAGATGCGCGGAATGGTCGTTAAACTTATCAACGAAAAATAACCGATGCCAAAAACCGAGCGGCAGAATCGAGCCAAAACGCAGGGGCTTTACGACCGCATAGCGGACGTGCATCACCTGACGATGAAGCTCAACGGCTATCGAAAGTCGGTCGCTAAATATTTACAATCTCTCGATCTTGATTTGAATTCTGATTCGTACGTGCTCGACGCCGGTAGCGGCACCGGCATTATCACGCAGGCATTTCATTCTTCCGGCTTGCCCGCCCGGCGAATCGTCTCGCTTGATCTGTCGTTGAAATCGCTCCGGATCGCCCGCGAGGAGCTTGAGGAAATAGCTAAGTTCCTCAGTCGAACCGATTTTGTCGAGAGCAACGTGCTCGCGATGCCGTTTGCTGACGAGACGTTCGATCTGGTTGTGACCTGTGGCGTGCTTGAATATACGCCCCTCGACAACGGTCTCGGCGAGATTGCACGCGTTCTAAAACGCGGAGCGCCGCTCGTCCTGATTCCCGTAAAACCGTCGATCGTTGGCTCGATGCTCGAGCTGCTTTACAGCTTTAGAATTCATCCGTTCGATGAAGTTCGCACTGCCGCGTCGCGTTACTTCAAAATACTCGGCAATCACGAATTCCCGCTCAAGGAGCCCATCTCCTGGTCAAAAACTATCTTCCTGCTGGAGAAAAAGTGATTCGATCGCCGCTTATAATTGCCCATCGCGGAGGAAGCGCGCACGCGCCCGAAAATACGCTCGCGGCGTTTCGAGCTGCAGTCGACGCAGGTGCTGACGGCATTGAGTTTGACGTACAGCTCGCCCGCGATGGCGTGCCTGTCATTATCCACGATACCGATCTACAAAGAACGGCAGGCGTCGACAAACGCGTCGCCGACCTTACTTCGAGGCAACTTGCCAAGATGGACGTCGGCTCGTGGTTCTCTGCGCAATTCAGAGCCGAGACCGTGCCGACGCTCGAGCAAACTTTGCATTTTCTGCGCGATTTCAACGGACTGATCTACATCGAACTTAAGTGCGAACTCAATAATTTCAAACCGCTGGTAGCTGCCGTCTGCGACGCGATTCGCGAGTCTCGATTGCTGCCGCAAATCATTGTCAAAAGTTTTCGTCTCGCCGCGATTCCGGAAGTCCGCTGTTCATTGCCTGAGGCGCAAACCGCCGCGCTCTTCGAACCGTCGATCACCAAGATCCTTCGCCGCCGCGAGCACATCATCGCAATGGCACGAGAATTCGCTGCCGACCAGATCTCGCTTCACCGAGCTCTAGCGACCGATAAACTTTGCGTCCTGGCATCGCAAGCCAACCTGCCCGTGACAGTTTGGACGGTCGATAATGCCCGCTGGATCACGCTAAGCCGCCAGCGATCAATACGGGCCCTCATCACAAACTTTCCTGGCGAGTTGAAAAATAGACGTGATTCTTGACGCCGCGCGTATGTTATAATTCGGGCAAATCGACAATGAATATCGATGCCGGCACAGAAATCGGAAACTACCGAATCGTCTCGAAGATCGGCTCGGGCGGCATGGGCGAGGTGTTTCTCGCCGAAGACATACGCCTCGATAGAAAAGTCGCGGTCAAGTTTCTAAACGAAGACCTCGGCAAGGACGCGGACAAACTCGGCCGGTTTATTCAAGAAGCAAAAGCCGCCTCAGCCCTGAATCATCCGAACATAATCACGGTTTACGAAATCGGAAGTACAATTGACCATCAATTCATCGCAACTGAATTCATCGACGGCATCACTCTGCGGCAGATGCTCGACACAAAACCGATCACCCTGCTCCGTGCGCTCGAACTCACATTGCAGATAGCGGACGCGCTCAGCGCGGCTCACGACGCGGGCATTATCCATCGCGACATTAAACCCGAGAATGTAATGGTCCGCCAAGATGGCCGCGTTAAGGTGCTCGATTTCGGTCTCGCAAAACTCTCACCTGATTCTGCGCAGAGCGCGGAGATAACGATGCCGCATCTTGTCACGCGATCGGGCGTTATTGTCGGCACAATCGCGTACATGTCGCCCGAACAGGCTAAGGGGCGCAAGCTCGATACGCGCAGCGATATTTTCAGTCTCGGCATATTGATGTTCGAACTCTTTACGGGAAAACGGCCGTTCTCGGGCGAAACGCACTTAGAATTGGTGAGTTCGATCTTGAAAGACGAACCTCCGCTGCTTCGCTCCGTCGAGCCTGAAATGCCCGAGCAGCTCGAACGCATCGTTCTAAAAACTCTGCGCAAAGATCGAGAGCATCGTTATCAGGACGTTCGCGACCTGCAGATCGACATCGAAGACCTGCGTGACGAGATCAAATTCGACGACCGATCGACCAACAGCCATCGAACCGTCACGGTCGGCACGCAGCAGGACACGCACCCGAGCAATATCGGCAGCCTTATCAGGTCGGCATTCAATACGAACATTACGGAAACGCGACGTTTTACGCTGCTACACGCGCTCATCTTCTTTGCCGTTGCGGGTACGCTTGTCACGGCCGTATGGTATTTCAGGCCAAAGACGGTGACGTCAGAACCTGGGCAGTTCAAGGTCAGCGAAGTTGCAAGCTGGTTGTCGGCGCCGGGCGAGTTGGGTGCGACGGCGAGCTTTTCCCCGGATGGCAAGCTGATCGCCTTTGCCTCGACGAAATCGGGCACTAAGGACATTTGGGTTACGCAAACAACATCGACCGAGGCAATTCAGATAACCCGCGACGGTTTCCTAAATACGAATCCAATTTGGTCGCCAAAGGGTGATGAAATTGCATACATTTCGCTGAGGCCGAACCCTGCCGGCGGCAATTCGGTCGGACTTTGGAGAATCTCCGCTCTCGGCGGAGTCTCGAAAGCAGTCGCGATCTTGCCAAGCGCCGGCATCAAATTATTACTTTGGGGACAGTCGGGCAAGGTATATTACGCTCTTAACAACGAAATTGTCGGCATCGACACATCCAGCGGAAACGCACAAAAATTCGACGTGATTTCGGGTTCCCGACCCAGGTGGCTACATATCTCAACTGATGAAAAGACGATCTGTTATGCGATTCAAAACGATAAGCAGTGGCAGATTTTTACGAGTGATTTGGACGGACAAAACCAGACCGAAGCCGCAAAGGGCAATGGCGAAATTTCCAATGACGCCGCGTGGGCTGCCGAGACAAAGCGACTTTTCTATTCAGTGACAAACGACGATGTTTCGCAGATTTTCGTGCTAAATCCTGCCTCCAAAGAAAGCGCTCCACTTGCGAGCCCTGAAACCGCAAGCAGAATCGTCGCAGCCGCTCCTGATGGTCATTCTATCCTCTTGACGGCGTTTAGAGAGGAATCAAATCTTTGGCGAGTTGGCATCACAGATGGCAACGAATCAGTTACCGCGCGTGACCTCAACGCCAAGCTTTGGGCGGCTATCTCGCCCGATAATCAACGCGTTGTATATCAGTCAATTAAAAACCTCAGCGCCGGCGACAAACTTTTCAATCGTAGCATTGTGATGAGACCAATTAACGGAAGTGAAAACGACCGCCCGATTCCGTTGTCCGAACGTGGATATCTGCCGTCGTTCTCACCTGACGGTTCGAAACTCGCCTACATGAAACCCGCGACAGACGGCCATGAAGTATATGCAATTAATTCAGATGGCAGCGGCGAACGCCGACTCGCTGCTGGCGGTATTTCGTGGCCCGCTTACTCGATTACACCCTATAACACAGTGCAAAATAGCTACTACTCATGGTCGCCGGATAGTTCAAAAATTGCTTATGTCGCAAACAGAAACGGTCGCTCGGACGTTTGGGCTGTCAGCGTAAACGACGGAACCGAATCGCAGCTTACAAACGCCGCCGAGGGATTGAATTTTTACTGTCCGATATTCTCGCCCGACGGAAGTCGTATTGCCTTTTCGTATCAAAAAAAGGAGAAAGATCAGAACGGTAAAGTTGCCCGCGGTCTTATGACGATTGATCTGGCTACAAAAATAACTACTCAAATGTTGGAAACAACCCGCATTATAAGGCTCATTGGCTGGAATGCGGATGGAAATGCACTTATCATTGCCGAGGCAAGCCAGGAAAACATCGGCTTGCCAGCAGAGACAAACTTGAGCCGCGTCGCGGTTGCAGGCGGAACGGAAACACGCATTGCCAACTTGAAAAATATCTACTTTTACAATATTTTTCTCTCTGAAGATCGAAAACAAATCGCTTATACGGTTCGTGACCAGAACATGGACAATATTTGGGTCATGTCAGCTATCGGCGGCGCGGCTCGGCGAATCACGAACAATAACGATTCGGGTCAATATTATTCCAGGCTTGCCTGGCTGCGCGATGGCAGCGCCATCGTGTTTGGTAAGCAGACGCGGTTTAGTTTGCTCTCCAAAATGACGGACATCGAATAAATTGGAGAGAATATGAAAAATCTGAATTTGAAAAAATCTTTGGCCCTGACAACACTGCTGCTGTTTGCGCTGGTCGCCTGGGCGTGCGGTCCGGCAGCAACCAACAATACGAGAAACGGTAATGCAAATGGCGGAGCGAACGCCAACAAAGGCGTCGATAAGTTAGTCGCCTGCGACGATGCACAAGTAATTAAAGACATAAAAGCCACGATCGATGCTGAGTACCCGCTCTTAAAATCGAGGATGACTCATCTGAACGCTTACTCAAAAGGTTGCTCGGTGACGCTAACGGGGTATACGGACACTCTGGTGAACTTTAAGGACTTCTACAAAGTTGCAGCGGGGACGCCCAACGTCGTAGGAGTGAACATCGATAACCTCTTTATCGAAAAATCCGAGGCGCCGATCCAAGACCCAGGCGGCCAATGCCCCACCGGTCAGCAAGCGTGCGGCGACATTTGCGTTCCGCCGGGTCAATGCTGGATGGAGCATAAGATGGACGCGAATACGAACGCGAATTCAAACACGAACGTAAATTCGGGGAATTCGAACTCAAATTCGAACGCGGCGGCGAAGCCGTAGCGTGAGCGATATCTAAACAACTGCGGAGGCTGTCAGAAATGGCAGCCTCTTTTATTTGCCATCTCCGCCGATATGCTGAATTCTTGCCTCCGAACCCCTTTGGGCATAAACTTAACAGCGGATGAAATTTTACAGC
>JANOGL010000163.1:0-6025 GCA_031405985.1 Acidobacteriota bacterium
GTAATTTTGCTGTCACGACCCTGCGGCCTTTTACAAGGTCATTCAGGGACCGCGAAATTGTCTCTACTTCGGGTAATTCGGGCATCTCAGGCCTTTGAGTAGTCGGTGAGCGTTGTCTTGTCGCCAAGCACCGTGCCTTCACTGACGATCGCATTGCGGCCGATGTGACAACTGCGGGCGATGACTGCGCCTCGAATCTCGGCGCCGCTCGAGACTCTTGTGTGCGACCAGATCACAGAGTTTTCGATCACTGCTTTTTCCTCAACATGAACGCCAGCCCCAATTACGGAGTTGATAATCTTTGCACCGGGTTTAATTGTGCAGTTTTCGCCGATGACCGAAACTTTGTCGATCTCAGCGTGAGTGGCTACATCAGACAGATCAGTTTTCGGGATATCAAAACCTTTAATTTTGCCGCTCAGAAAGTCATGATGAGCGTTTAAGTAGGTAGTTGGTGTACCGATGTCGAGCCAGTATTCGTCGTTCATTACCCTGCCAAAAAAGGCGAGTTTACGATTGAGGATTTCCGGAAAAACGTCGTACTCGAACGAGTATTTTGTGTCTTTCGGTATTAAATCGAGAACCTGAGGTTCCAGCACGTAAATTCCTGCGTTAATTGTGTTTATCTTGAGTTTCGCCAATTCGTCCGCCTCAGGTTTTTCGAGAAAGCGCTTGACGCGACCTTCCTTGTCCAACTCGACAAGCCCGTACCGCGACGGGTCGTCGACGGGGACCAAAGCTATCGTCGCGGCGGCATTTTTTTCACGATGGAACTCCACCAACGACGAAATATCGAAGTCGGTGAGGATATCGCCGTTAAAAACAATTGTCGTCTCGGATATATTGTCGGCAGCGAACCGGTACGCGCCGCCCGTGCCCATCGGGCTTGGCTCTGTGATGTATCGCAGCATGACGCCGTATTCCGAGCCGTCGCCCAGCAATTGCTCGATTTTGTCGGGTTGATAGCTAAGCGATAACGTGATGTCGGTTATGCCCGCGGCACGCAAGATATCGACTTGATAAAGCAAAAACGGGCGATTTACGACTGGAACGATCGGCTTTGGCGTGTAAACCGTCAGCGGCCTGAGCCGCGTGCCTTTGCCGCCTGCGAGTATAAGTGCTTGCATTTAATAAAAACCTCGGTCAATGCCGAAAGTAAGAGACTAAAAAAGCTCAGCCAAAAAATCAAAGCGAGCGTCTAAAAGAAGTGGTGTTAAAATATTGCCAACAATTGCCAAAATACGTTGACACTGCCGTATGTCCATGATAACTTTACTTTTACGGGTTGCTCGGACAACCTGTGCTTTCCATCACAGCCGGTCTTGTTTCTCTTAACAGGTCATATCTCTAATGAGTTTCGATAAAGTCAAAGCTATGCGCAATGCGGAGCGGTTTGTTGCGCAGGGCAACCTACGCTCGGCGATAGCGGAATATCAGTCCGTCGTCGATCATGACTGGCGCGATGTTTCGACGCTCAACATGCTGGGCGATCTGTACGTGAAAACCTCGGACAATCGCGAAGCCGCACGTTGTTACGTGAAGGTTGCCGATCATTACAACAAGCAGGGTTTCTCGCAAAAGGCGATCGCCGTTTACAACAAGATCACAAAGATTCAGCCCGACAACATGGAGGTTGCCGAGCGTCTTGCCGAACTCCACAAAGGCAAAGGAGCGCTCGGTGAAGCGCGGTCGCATTACATGATGGTGGCAGAGCATCATCAGAAAGCCGGCCGCCGTCTCGAAGCGTTGGCGATGTACAAGCAGATCGCCATGCTCGACCCGAACAACACGGACGTCTGCATGAATCTCGCCAATTCGTACGTTCGCGAAGGCCAGACCGAAGAGGCCGTCGAAGCGTATGCCGAGGCCGGCGAGCGTTTCGTCCGTCAAGGAAGTTATGAAGAAGCGATCCGTGCGCTGATGCGTGGGTTTGATATCAAGATGAACGACCTGCGCATCTTGAACGGCCTTGTCAAAGCTCAGTCTGCGCTTGGCCGTGCGGGTAAAGCGGCTAAGCTGCTCGAAGATCTTCTCGAAGACGAGCCATACAACCGCGACATTCTCTACTTGTTGATCGAGTGCTGCGTTGGCTCTAACAACGCCGCCGGTGCTGAGAAGGCCGTCATAAAACTTGTTGAGATCGAGCCTGCGAATTATCCGCGATTCCTCGAACTCATCCGCATTTACCTGAACAACAACGACGCCGAATCAGCCGCGCGCATTCTCTCGATGTCGGCGGAATATCTGCTCGCCGGCGGCCAGGCCGAAGAGTGCGGCAAGTGGATCGACGAGATTCTGGAACGCGATCCGAACCAGCTTGCGGGATTGCGTCTCCTTGTTCGATACAATTCGTGGCTCAACGACGAGAACGGCAGTCGGCTCGCGCTTGAAAGGCTTTATTCCGCCGCCGCATCGAAAGAATCTGTCGAGGACGAGCGTTATGCGCTGCTAAAACTCGTCAAGGTAAAACCGGAGACGCGTTATCGCGACCGGCTGAACGAGATAAACGAAAAGTACGGATTCACCGACGAGCCTATCGAAGACGATCTGCCCGCAGCGGAATTCAGCACTATTGGTAACGAAACTGCGACAGAAGAAGTTGAGCAAAGCAAAGGTGTCGTCGAGGCCGCGATCGTCGATAACGCTGCTGAATCGCTCGCAGAAAGTGCGAACGGAAATTCAGCCGAGCTTCCCGAGCTGACGCCATCGCAGCAAGATAAGTTTCAAAAGGAAGTCGACAGCATCGAGTTTTATATCGAGAACGACTATCACGAACTTGCCGAGAAAGCCATCGCTGAGGTCACCGCCGAATTTGGCGACCGCCCCGAGATTGTCGTTCTTCGCAAACGCATCGGTATCGAAGGCCCGTCGGACAAAATCGCGACAACCGCCTCAAACGAAGACACAGCCGAAGAGGTTCAGGCGAGTCCAGACATGTCGGGATTCGGCATCGACGACATTCGCTCCGAGTTCGGACTCGAAGGCGGCGAGGAAGAGACGGCCGACGACGACGATTACGACACGCATTACCAGATGGCCGTTGCGTATCAGGAGATGGGCCTGATGGAAGACGCGATCCGCGAATTCCAGGACGCCGTAAATCTCACGCGGCCAAACGACGGCACGCGTCGTTTTTATTCATGCGCGACGCTACTCGGACATTGCTTCCTGCAAAACTCCATGGCCGCCCAAGCTGTAACATGGCTGACACGCGCGCTCGAAACCACCAATCTAGGCGATGCCGAAAATCACGGCCTCTGGTACGAACTCGCGCTCGCCTACGAAGCAAACGACGACGACGACAACGCCGCCAAATACTTCGAAAAGATCTACACCGAAAACGTCGATTTCCGCGACGTCGCCGACCGTGTCAAGAACCTCGCCGTCACGCATTGAGTTTGGCCACAAAATTCGCAAGAGGTTATAATCTGACTGTATGGTTGAACGCCTGACGGTTGTGTTTTTTATTATCCTCTGCCTGATGCTCGGGTTTTATTTGATCCTGTCGCCGTGGGACGCGTTGTTCGGACCGTGGGCGGACAATTATCTGCTCGCTATTTTGACTGAGAGAACAGGCGCTCCCGTCGTGCAGGGTGTCGTGGCTTCGACGTGGTTTCGCGGCGGCGTGACCGCTCTCGGCGTGCTCAATTTGCTGATCGCGTTCTGGGAAATGGCGCACTTCAATCAAGCGGTGAAGATGCTGCAAGGTGAGAACAGCGACAAGTAAGTCAGCGGCTTTGCCGCTCTATTTGCGGTGGAGCTGTGCTTCACCGAAGAATCTTGCATTTACCTTGCGGCTACGCCGCCGTTCGGAGGCATAGCCTCTGTAATAGGTAGGGAAACTTGAACGGAAAAGCAGAGCTTTTCCGCAAATAGATGGGCAAAGCCCTAAAATACAACTCTTTGATTCTCGCAAAACCAATAACTTATTTAATAACCGCCAGTCAAGCAACCGACGCGGACTTTGCCGTGAGTAGATCACGCATTGTGGCGACTGTCGCACGTGCCGTCGAGGCCGGCGTGTCGTTGATACAGATCAGAGAGAAGAAATTGTCGGCGAGGTTGTTGTTTGAACTCACTTCAGCGGTCGTGGCGACGACGCGCGAGTTTGATATTCAAGTTTTGGTCAACGACCGTGCGGACATTGCGTTCGCCGCAGGGGCCGACGGCGTGCATCTTACGTCGAACTCGCTCTCAGCGGCTGTCATTCGCGAAAAGTTTCCGCGCGAGTTTATCATTGGAGTTTCAACGCACACTGTTGACGAGGCCGTTGATGCCGCAAGCAGCAACGCGGACTTTGCGGTGTTCGGCCCCGTGTTCCAAACCCCGGGCAAGACCGAAGTAAGGGGCATCGATGGGTTCCGAGAAGTTTGTGCCCGCGTCGCGCCGTTTCCCGTGCTTGCGATCGGCGGCGTCGATGCGGACAATGTTCGAGATATTATCAACGCAGGAGCAAGCGGAGTTGCGGCGATTCGCGCATTGAACGACGCAGATTCGATGCGACGTTTGTTAGCGAAACTGAAATGACTTTATCGAGCAAGAAACAACCGATTTGTCTGACCGTCGCGGGGCTTGATCCGTCGGGCGGCGCGGGCATCGTCGCCGACATCAAGACTTTTTCGCGGTTCGGATGCTTTGCGGCAGTGGCGGTTACGTCTGTGACGTTTCAGAATACGCAGGGCGTCTTTGGCGCTGTGCATCAGACGGCGGAATCCGTTCGCAGACAGATCGAAGCCGTGCTTGACGACTACGAAATTGCCACTTTGAAAACCGGAATGCTGCCGACACGCGAGATCATCGAGACAGTCGCCGCGTTGATCGAGGAACGTCAGCTAAAAAACATCGTAGTCGATCCTGTCGTGCGTTCGACTTCGGGTTTCGATCTGATAGACGACGCTGCGCTGACTGCCTTGATCGAAAAACTCTTTCTACTTGCCGACATCGTCACGCCGAATCTTCCCGAAGCCGAACGCATCGCGAGGTTTGAGATCCGTTCTGATGAAGACATCGTAAAAGCAGCGGCAGTTATGCAGTCAATGGGCGCGCGCAATGTGCTGATAAAAGGGGGACACAACGTGAATGCGGAAAGCAGAATGCGGAATGCGGATTCAAAAGCGATTGATTATTTGTTTGTTGGTGACAGAAGGGAAATCTTTGAGGCGGAGTTTATCGACACGACCGCGACACACGGAACGGGCTGCACGCTTGCGGCCGCGATAGCTGCGAATCTGGCTTTGGGCAACGATATTGTGCAGTCCTTGAAGATCGCAAAGGAGTTTGTCACCGAAGCCATCCGAACGGCGCCGCACATCGGCCACGGGCATTCGCCGATAAATATTTGATTACTTGGCAGGCGTGAAGATGTTTGGCGTTTGATAGGTCACGCCAAATATGATGCCTGTGCGTGGGCTAAATTTTGTAAGGCCGAAGGCCGCAGCAGCGTCGAATCGCAAACCTGATGCGCGAATCTGCGTCCCGATACGAAATTGCCCTGAGCTTTCGGTGCCGAGCGGGGCAGTTCCGCCGCGAGTGTTGATGCGGCCGTTGACTTCGCTCGCGATATTTACGTGATCGGTGAGACGATAAATTCCCGCGAGGCCATATAGCATAAGATCGTTTTGAGTAAAACGCTCGATCGGCGCCGTCATTATCTGCAAACCGAGATTACCCATCAAGTTAAACTTCGGCGTACGGCCGACGAGCTTGCCAAACTTTTTCTGAAATAAAATTTTTGTGAAGATGTTGATTTGATTTGTGCCGATGCCGAGTGCCTGATCGGTGTTCGGCATTTGATAACCGAACTTCAAACCGACTGCGGGCAGCAACCGCGTCTCGTTGCGGAGTTTTACCTTTGCAGAGACCGTGTAATCGTCGAAATCGTTTGTCGAGTTGCCGGTGACGTTTAGCGGAATCGCCGACGCACCGCGTGAGTTTATCGCAACATAATTCTGTATCGTGCCTTCGATTTGTAGCTCGACATTCGCGGCGAGACCAGTCCTTACCCTTATGTCACCGACACGTGTGA
>JANOGL010000192.1:0-4060 GCA_031405985.1 Acidobacteriota bacterium
TTCGTGGTCTAAAGAAAGTACACACAACAGTCTGCGAGTCGAACGTGACACGAATCTCGGCGGGCCGACGAGCGGTTCGCACGGCGAATTTATCATCGAACATTATTGGGGATACACAAAACGCGGGCTCACACGCACCGATGAATACAGAGTCGAGCATCCGAAGTGGGAGCTTTTCTCAGTTAGAAACGAAAAGATTGACGTCGATTTTGGCGCGACTTACGGCGACGAATTTGCATTTTTGAGCAAAACGAAACCGTATTCCATTCTGCTCGCAAACGGCTCGGAAGTGGCTGTGCATAAAGGAACTTCGCTTAAGTAATCGTTTCACGCAAAGTCGCAAAGACCGCAATGCGGACAGTCGAGTTCCTTTGCGTTCTTTGCGTCTTTGCGTTAAAAATCTCTTATGATCATCGGTATCGTCGCTATCGACAAAAATTTTGGCATAGGCCGTGACGGCAAGCTGCCGTGGCATTTCAGCGCCGATCTAAAACATTTTAAAGAGACGACGAAGGGCAACGCGGTTGTAATGGGCGCGAACACTTGGCGCTCGATAGGTAAGCCGTTACCGGACAGATTGAACGTTGTTCTCTCGCGCTCAAGCGATCTTGAATTGCCCGCTGAGGTGATGAAACTTGCAAGCTGGGACGAGATCGTCAAACTCGCCGAACTTCTCAACAAAGACATCTATATCATCGGCGGTGCGAGAACTTATGCCAGCCTCGCGGACGTGATCGACGAATGGATCGTGACCGAGATCCCGATCGAAGTGAAAGACGCAGATACATTTATGCCGCGAGATTTTCTTGGGCGTTTTGAGCTCGAAAATACTCGCGACCTCGGCGACGGACTTACCGTCAGATATCTGCGCCGAAAATAATTTTGTTGTAAGATAAACCTACATTCAGGAGGCCAAAAAACTATGATGGGCGGACGTACTTGGGACGAATGGATCGAGGAATATTCGCACGCGCACGAACATCCGATAAACCGGCTGACTCACAAGTTCGGCATACCGATGATCGCTTTGTCGCTGCTGCTGGTGATCCCGTCAATTTTTATTGGCCGGCTTTGGATCATCGCGTTAAGCCTCTTTATCGTCGGTTGGATCCTGCAATTCATCGGCCACTATTTCGAAGGCAAGCCGCCCGAGTTTATGAAGGACTGGCGCTTTCTTTTTGTTGGTTTGCGCTGGTGGATAAAAAAAACCTTTGGGTAAATTTATCACCCTCGCTTATTCCAAATCATAACGCCTGACCTTGAATACGCCACTCATTCTAGCCCTCGACATCGGTTCATCGAGTATCCGCGCCGCTTTGTATGACGGCGACGCGAACTTGCTGCAAAAAACGTCTGTAAAGATCGGCCACGAATTCACAACATCAAAAGACGGCGGCTCTGAGATCGATAGCGACAAAGCTCTCGATCAAGCCATCGCCGCCATCGATGCCGTGCTAAGAAAAACTGCGAAGATGAAAGGTGAGATCGTCGCCGTCGCGTCGTGTTCCTTTTGGCACAGCCTGGTCGGCGTCAATGCCCGCGGGCGGCCGACGACCAAGGTTTTCGGCTGGGCGGACACCCGAAGTCGTGAGTACAGCGGCGTCCTTGAAAAACATTTTGACGAACGCCTAGTTCACAATCGTACGGGGGCGCATTTTCATTCGAGCTACTGGCCGGCAAAGTTGCTGTGGTTGAGGCGCGAATTTCCCGACGTGTGGGCAAAGACGACGCGATGGCTGTCGTTTAGCGACTATCTTGCAATGAAGCTGCTCAGCGCGACGACGACAAGCGTCTCAATGGCGTCGGGCACGGGAATCTTCGACATTCGAAGATGTGCCTGGGACGGCGAACTGCTAAAGTTTCTCAAGATCAGACCTACAACTTTACCCGCGTTAGCCGATGACGACACAGCCTTTAGGCTTAGCAAAAAATATGCAAAACGCTGGCCGCGTCTGAAGAACCCAAAGTGGTTTTCGACAATCGCCGACGGAGCGGCTGACAATATCGGCTCGGACTGCGTTACCGAAAACAAAGTAGCATTGATGATCGGAACATCTGCGGCGATGCGCTTGGCGTATACGGGCGAGCCGCCAAAGAAAATTCCCGCCGGTTTGTGGTGCTATCGCATCGATAGGAACCGCGTCATCATCGGCGGTGCGCTTAGCGACGGCGGCAATCTGTATCAACTGATAAAAACTCGATTCAAGCTGCCGGCAAACACTGACGAACTTATCCGACGTCACGGCGCGGCGAATGATGAACTGATCGTCCTGCCATTCTTCTTTGGCGAGAGAAGCACCGGTTACAACGAAGATGCTCGCGGCGCGATTGTCGGTCTCACTGCGTCTCACGACGGCGTTGACATTCTCCATGCCGCGATGGAAGGCGTGGCCTTTCGCCTTGCCGAAATTTACTCTCGTTTGAAAAAAGTAACTGACATCCGAGAGATCGTGGCCTCAGGCGGAGCGTTGCGGGCCTCCCCAGCCTGGACACAGATCATCGCCGACGTCCTCGGCCATGATTTGATCGTCACCGACACGGAAGAATCATCATCTCGTGGCGCCGTTTTGCTTGCATTAGAACAGCTAAATCTTTGATGTCTTGATGTCTGCTTATCAAGATGCTATGATGCCTGCGTGATGAGGACGACATTAACGCTCGATGATGAAGCATCTCTCGGTTTATTGCGTTTGAGGAAGAAGCACCCTGACAAATCATTTAAGGAACTCGTAAATGAGGTGATTAAAAAAGGTTTGGCGGCGAACGGAGAGCAAGTCAAAGTCGCCTTTAAGATAAGGGCCAAAAACAATGCAAAACCTAAATCTGGTGTTAACTTCGATTGCATCAGTTCTCTGATTTCGAGTGTCGAGGGAGATTTTCATAAGTGATACTTCTAGACGCAAACCTTTTGGTTTACGCATACATTCCGAGTCTAAAGGAACACGTTGCGGCGGCCAGGTGGTTGGAGAAATTGCTCTCTTCAGGCGCAGAATCCGTAGGAATTACGTGGCAGGTAGCGACGGCGTTTTTGAGAATTTCCACTAATAACAGGATTTTCGATTCACCGCTTGATATCGATGTCGCAAAACAATACCTTGACGATGTGCTCGCTCACCCGATGACAATTATTGTTCAGCCGACCGAGTCTCATTGGGACGTTTATTCCAAGATTCTTACCGAGCTTGACTTGGCGGGTGACATTGTAATGGACGCGCATTTAGCGGCAACAGCCAGCGAATACGGAGCTAGCGTCGCGAGTACCGACAAGCATTTTCGTCGTTTTTCGAGTTACATTAAGTTTATGAATCCTCTGCAGAAATAATTTGTTTATGAAGTCTAGCCTCGACCAACTCTGCATCAACACGATCCGCACGCTTTCGCTCGATGCTGTTCAGAAGGCGAATTCCGGCCATCCCGGCCTGCCGCTTGGCATGGCCCCGGCGGCGTATGTTTTGTGGACTAAGTTCTTAAGACACAACCCGCGAAATCCAAAATGGTTCAATCGCGACCGCTTTGTCTTGAGCGGCGGGCATGGATCGATGCTGATCTACAGCCTTTTGCACCTGACGGGTTATGATCTCTCGCTCGCGGATCTTAAAAATTTTAGACAGCTTCATTCAAAGACGCCGGGCCACCCTGAAAACATCTTGACGCCGGGCGTCGAGGTCACGACCGGGCCTCTCGGTCAGGGTTTTGCGAATGGCGTCGGGATGGGCATCGCAAACGCGCATCTCGCCGCGAGATTTAACAAACGCGGGCAAACGATCGTCGATAATTACATTTACTGCATCTGCTCGGACGGCGATCTGATGGAGGGCGTCAGCTACGAGGCCGCGTCGCTCGCCGGTCATCTCAAACTCGGCAACCTGATTTACCTTTACGACGACAACGAGATAACGATCGACGGCTCGACGGACCTCGCGTTTACCGAGGACAGAACAAAACGATTTGTCGCCGCCGGTTGGCATGTCTCCGTCGTTAAGGACGGCAACGATCTTAAGGCTATCGAGGCGGCAATTCGCGAAGCGCAAAAGGTAAAAGACAAGCCTTCGCTTATCCG
>JANOGL010000012.1:0-10349 GCA_031405985.1 Acidobacteriota bacterium
AACGGTGTGCGACGAAGGGTCGGTTTCGGATGCTCAAAAATTTTCAGAGCGACTTCTGTGATTAAAAAAACCTGCTCTCAAACTTATCCAAAAACCGTCTTTGACGAGCGCACCGCCTGCGGTGCAAGAGAAGGACTATCATTACTAAGATGCACCTTTTAAGGTCCAAAAGCAAACAGGATTCAATCGTCGCTGACGCGACGCGCATAAATTATCCATTGTTCCGTGGGTTAAAAAACCACGGCTACATTCAAAACATCGCTACGCGATAAAATCCGTGACACACAAACTCCATCAAAACATCACCGCTATTTCAAATTCTTCCTAAAGAAATCGAGCGTTCTCGCCCACGCGAGTTTTGCCGACTCGGCGTCGTAACGCGGCGTAGTGTCGTTGTGAAAGCCGTGCTGTTTGCCTTCGTAGGTGAAGGTCTCGAACTTCTTTTTGTTCTCTTTTAGCGCGGCTTCGTAAGCGGCGATGCCGGCGTTCACGCCCGCGTCATTGCCCGCGTATTGAAACATCAGCCGTGCTTTTATCTTTGGAACGTCAGCGACGCCGGCTTGACGGCCGTAGAACGCGACGCCGGCGTTCAGGTCTTTGCCGAGACGAACGGCCAGCTGATTTACCATGCCGCCGCCGAAGCAGAAACCAACCGCACCGAGCTTGCCTTTGCTGTCCGGGCGCTTCTTTAGCCACATCGCCGACGCGACAAAATCCTCGGTCATCTTCTTGCCGTCAACCGTCCGGAAAAGCTGATTGCCCTTCTGATCATCGCCGGGATAACCGCCAACCGAGGTCAGGCCGTCGGGTGCGAACGCCATGTAGCCGGCCTTTGCGAGACGCCGGGCAACGTCCTCGATATACGGATTGAGTCCGCGATTTTCGTGAATGACGAGCACGGCGGGAAACTTTTTACCCTTCGCCGGTTTCGTGAGATAGCCTTTGATCGTGCCGTTGCCGTTTGGTGAATCTACGCTCTCGTAGCCGACCTTGATATCCTTGTCGTCTTTCGCTATCGTCTGCGCCCACGCATAATTCGGCTGCAAACTGTCGAAGATCGCCGCCGCAGTCAACCCGCCAACGGCGAACTTAGCGATGCCGCTCATGAACGAACGCCGATCCATATCGCCGTGCTGAAATTCGTGAAAAAGGTCGAGCAACTCCTGCGGATATTCGTCTGCCGTTTTGCGTTCCATATTCTTCTCCTTGCCTTTTAGCTGCGACGGTTTGCTTGTTCTTCGATAAAGAACACAACTAGCGAAACTACCATCAGCGCCAAGCCAACGAATGCATAGACGCGTTGACCGCCAAATATCCCCACAAAAAACGCGACGACGCCCGCTGCACACATCAGCGACCCCAAACGGCCAGCCGTCCTTGCCATTCCTGTTGATTGACTCATGACGATATGTTAGCAAATGTCGGTTTTGCGTCCAAAAGCGGCGCTAGCCGGCCGCGAGCGTGGGAACTTTTGAACTGCCTGTCCGTAAATCGCTTTGGACACGCGAAACATCACCGATTCTCGAGGAGCGACTCAATAAGCTGGGGGGACAACCGTCCAGGGGCGCAAACCACATGAACTTCGTCAAATACATCTTTTCCTCTAATCACAACAAATACGACGGCGTCCGGCCGATAAAGATCTACCTTCTGCGAGTGCTTTATTTTCTGATGTTCGCCGGTGCCGGTACCGAAGCATGGCAAAAGCTGGCGACCGAAACGTCGTGGGATCACACAAAGGCCATCGCCTGGTGCGTCTGGGCGGCGTATCCGACACTCGGCCTGTTTGGCCTCATAAATCCGCTGCGTTGGCTGCCGATCGTGATCTTTATGATCTTTTACAAGACGGTATGGCTTCTGATCGTCGCGTATCCGCTGTGGCACGCAGGCACGCTCGCGGGTTCGCCGCCCGAGCAGATGGCGAACGTATTTATCGCCGCGCCGTTCATCGCCCTGATAGTGCCGTGGGGCTACGTTGTGAGGAATTTCATACTTCCGGGTAAAAATGTGTCGTCGACGATGCGCTAGATAAATCGGCGTAAGTCAGATTGAAAAGTTCTAAGAGGTTCTAGTTTATGTTCAACACATCCAACCGCGGCCGAATTATCGGAGCTCTTTTGCTGATTCAGCTCGCCGGTTTTATCGTGCCTTTCGTCCTGCTGATGCCTGTCGCCGGCGCCGACTATCTGAACGAAGCGGCTCAGAATGCCCGGAACATAAGATTGGCAATCGGCTTACTCTATCTGAACACCGGTCTCACCGTTTTAGTTTCGATACTTGCATTTCCGATTATTCGGCAGCACACAATGTCTGTCGCAGTATTGCTCGTGGCGCTGAGTGGAATTATGTTTACCCTTCAGGCGGTGGATAACGCGCAGATCATGTCGATGCTCGCCCTAAGCGAAGAATGGGTACGCGCCGGCGGTCAGGGCGATTTTTTTCAGTCGTTGTCAGCGATAGTCCGGGCCGAACGACGCTGGGTTCACTACGCTGAACTTCTGACCATCGATGCGTGGCTATTCACTCTTTTTGCGACGTTCTTCGGGTTTAGAATTTTGCCTCGCGCCGTAGCCGGATTTGCCGCCCTCTCGGTTTTGGTGCACCTTGGATTGATCACGCTTCCGCTTATGCTCGGCTTAGGCGGTTCTACGCCGCTCGGTGCAATCATGGGGCTCGGCGAACTTTTGACCGGGGCGTGGCTTACAGTTAAGGGAGTTGAGGAAATTACGCCATGAAAACACTAAACATCTTCGGTAACGATGTGTCAGCAAAGGCCGTCGCGCGAGCGGCGGGTGCTTTTTGGGGATTGGTATTTATAACCGGGTCGTACTCGCTGTTTGCGGGCTCCGCGGCCGGTGTGAGTGCTAAGGTAGCGGAACTCGCGTCGCCGATTCTTTACGCAGTCTCGACCGTGCTGATCTATTTTTTACTTAGGCCCGTAAATCAAACCGTTTCGTTGATTGCAATGCTTTTCGGCCTCGTCGGCTGCACCATTAGTTTGACCGGTGCAGCCGATAAGATCGGCATCCGCGACCTGGTGGTCTTTGGCGGTCATTGTCTGCTCGTAGGATATCTGATCATCCGATCTGGTTATATACCTAAGCTCATCGGCGCGTTGTTGATGTTTGGCGGCATCGGTTGGCTCACTTTCGCGTGGAGCCCGCTCTCCAAGGCGCTGCCACCGTATAATTTCATGCCGGGCATGCTGGGTGAAGGTGTCCTGATTTTGTGGCTCTTGATCGTTGGTGTTTCAAGTAGGAATCACAACGAAAACGAAGCATGACCCAAAGTTAACTCGCGGCCGCAGAACGGCCTATTCCTCAAAAAACTCTTGAACAATAATGTCCGACGCACACATCAAACCTCTCTCGCTGAGTGATCGCATCGCGGTTGTCGACGTCCTGCGCGGGCTGGCGGTCGGCGGCATCCTGATCGGCAATCTCCAATGGTTTTCGGGTTACGGCTGGCTGCCGCCCTCGCTTGCGTCGCTGAATCCGGCGACTGACCAACTAGCGAGGTTTCTAGTCCATGCGTTTGTCGAGGGAAAATTCTACTCGATCTTTTCGTTCCTGTTCGGCTTTGGCTTTGCATTGCAGATCGCGCGTGCCGAGGATCGCGGTGACACCAAGGGGCTCCTCTTCAAACGGCGGCTGACGTGGCTGTTTGTCATCGGCGCGACTCACGCATTTCTACTTTGGTCGGGCGACATATTGAGCGTGTATGCGCTGATGGGCTTTGTGCTGCTGCTCTTTCGCCGAAAGAGCAACGAGTCGTTACTAAAATGGGCGGGCATTCTGCTCGCCGTACCGGTCGCTTTTTATATATTGTCCTTCGTGTTGTTCGTTGCATTCGCACCGCCCGATGTTATGACACAGATAAGTGCAATGCAGTTCGAAATGTGGAACAACGCGATCCAAACAGTGTCGACCGGAAGTTACACACAGATTTTTCGCGACTATAACCTGAACATGCTTTTCGGCCGCTGGATGGGCCTGATAATGCAAATGCGCCTGCCGAAAATACTCGCTATGTTCCTGCTCGGCGTTTACGCGTATCGCATCGGCGTGTTTCAAAATCCCGAACGGCACAGAACGCTGATTCGACGCGTGATGATCTACGGGCTGGGTTTCGGGCTGATCTTAAACGTTATCTTCGCGGCATTTGCAAAATCCGAAGCCGATTTTCCGCCGACGCTGGCAGGTGTCATCGGCGTCGCGGCTTATGCGTACGGCGTTCCGGCTCTCGCGCTCGGGATCGCGGCCTTGGTGGTTTCGCTTTGGCAAAGCAGTAAGGTTAAACGAGTCCTGGGCTTGCTCGAGCCCGTCGGGCGAATGGCTCTGACCAATTATCTTTTGCAGTCGATTGTCTGCGTCACGCTGTTTTACGGCTACGGTTTTGGGCTGTTCGGGCGTTTTGGAGCGGTCGGATCAACCTTGATCGGCCTCGCGATTTTCGCCGCGCAGATCGTTGCAAGCGGGCTCTGGATGCGGTTTTTCCGCTATGGGCCGATGGAATGGATATGGCGGCAATTGACCTATGGCAAGCGTCTCAGCCTTTTCCTCGATCGCGCGTCACCACGACCTTAGAGAATTTTCTCACTGATTTTGACTTGAAAACCGGCGTGGCATAGAATCGTGGAGTTCAAATTCCAATTAAAGGAACGTTATTTCGACTATGAAAATTCTGCTGCCTTTTGCTCTAATTTCGCTCGCATGGACGTTTTGCGGTCTCGGTGACAAGATCGAAAGATCATCGACCGGCGACAAGCAGGCATCGAATCAGGCCGTGAAACCGGCTCAGGACCGCGACGCGGTCAAACGAGAACTCGTCAGCCTCGCCAACGATATTGCCAACGCCGCAAAAGACGGCGATGTCACATTTTTGGCTAAAATTACGACCGACGATTTTCAGTTGACTGACATCGACGGCAAAGTTCAGAACAAAAATAAGGCTCTCGCGGACATCAAAGAAGAGAAGATGATCAGGTCATTCGACATCTCGGACGAGAAGCTCGTCAGCCTCGACGAAACATCGGCCGTACTGAGCTACACGCTGAAAGTCACGGCGAAAAACGGCCGCTCGGCAAAAGCAGCGACGACTGATACCTACTTCAAAAAAGACGGCTCGTGGCTGCTAAAGAGCGAGCAGCAGACGCTTTTGAAATAAAACACTGCGCCGCACTTTATTCGGCCAAATGCGGCCGTTCCGCGTCTTTACAATGCGGTAATTTTTGCGGACAATAGCCAGGCACAATCCCGCGAGTTAAAAACTTTAATTTTTAGGAGAGAAGGAATGTTCAAAAGACTATTTGTTATTTCATCCGTTTTGTTTGTGTTAGCGATCGGCGCGTCGGCCGCTTCGGCGCAAGGTTGGGTTGACCTCGGCACAAAAGAGGTAAAAGATCGCGTAGAGCAGGACACTTGGCATATCGGCGGTGGTGAGGGTCAGTTTCGCAAGATCAAGATCAAGGTTCATCACAAAGCGGTTAGATTTATCAAGCTGACTGTTAAGTTCGAAAACGGCCAAACGCAGGAGATCGAACTGCGAAATAATATCCGCGCAGGCGGCGAGACCCGCGCCATCGACCTCAGCGGCACCGACCGTCGCATCGACAAAGTCGATGTCTGGTACGAGGCGCAGACACCGCGACGCGGCGCGCGGTCTTCGGTAACGCTCTACGGAATGAGGTAACTTTCCAAACCTAAATTACGGGCAGAAACGCGAGCGTGAACGAACGTGCGAAATTTGTAGCCGCACGCTCCTTAACAGTCGCGTTTCTGCCTTTCCATTTCACGCTTGCTATTATCCTCCCAACCTGTCACTCTGAAAAAGTTAATCCTTCTCTCGCGTCGGCCTAAATGCCGTACGCGCTTCGTCTTTAACGGTTTTTGGATAAGTTTGAGAGCAGGCCCTAGTTAATCATCAGAAGTAGCTCTTGAAATTTTGAGTATCCGAAACCGGCCTTTCCCTTTCGAGAGATCAGCCAATTTTCGATAACTTCTTTAGCATCCCTTTTTAGGGAAAGGAAAATAGTAAAATGAAAATATACGTAGGAAATCTTTCCTTCAATACAAGCAATCAGGATTTGAGTGACATTTTTGCCGAAGTCGGCACCGTCACTTCGGCAAACGTTATCGAAGATCGCGAAACCGGCCGCTCGCGCGGGTTTGGATTCGTCGAGATGGCTTCGAAAGAAGACGGCGAAAAAGCGATCGCCGAGCTTAACGGCAAAGAAGTCGACGGACGCCAATTAAAAGTGAACGAAGCCAAGCCGCAGGAAAATAATCGCGGCGGCGGTGGTCATCGCGGTGGACGCGGCGGTGGCGGTGGCGGCGGTGGACGTAGCGGCGGCGGCGGCGGCGGTGGTGGCTATGGCGGCCGTAGCTGGTAAGCCGGTAACGCTAAATTATAAACTTGCCCTGCGCTGCAGTTGAAGCGCAGGGCATTTATTTTTTTTTCGGTCTCGATGCCGACGATTTGTGTTAAGGTCAATATATGGCTTACAGTCCGCTATCAATAGCTCGCCGGCATGTACTTGGCGATCTTTACGCTCGCTGCGATTCTCTCGCAAATGAAGTACCCGTTTATTTGTCCGGCGTCGAGCCCGAGTTGCTCGGTCATGCTGACGAAGGTCTCGGACATTTTGCCGACGCTTTTACATTTCATATCTCCGACGATTTTTGTAAGAAACTTTCTGCCGGACATTTTCACTATTCATTCGATTACGATTACTCCGACGCCAAAGTTACAGGCTCGCAAAGCCGGATCACTTTAAACTCGATTACTCTCAACGCACGCAAAGGTTACGAAAAGCCCGTTCCAAAATCCCAACGCGTCGAAGCTACCCAACCCGTTTAAACCACTCACTACAAATCCGTTTTGCGTGCGAGTTGCCATCGAGCGGCAATTGATGGTATATCTCGTTAAAAAGCAATGAAGATCTCGAGAGGCATTTTGAGCGAAGCTGACAACACGCCGACACGGACTGAAGCCGCGAACCAGCCGTCCGACGTCTCGCTCGGCGGCGATGTCGAGAAGAATCGCCTCTTCCAAACTTTCAAGGAAGAGGCACCGAGCGAACGCAATTATCGAAAACTGCTCGGCATCGTTGTCGTCGCTGTTATTATCGGCGCCGTTATCATCTCGTATTTGATGATGCCGGGCGTCGGCGATGAAGTTCGCGTCTCACGCGAAGTCGAGCTGGCCGTTCGCGATCATTTTCTCACAAGGGAAAAACGTACGGCGACAGATATTACCTTTTACCAATGCGACGGCTTTTATGGCGCACGCGTTGGAGTCGAAACGCGAACCGACATCCTGAATCCGATCTACAAGGTTGCTACATACTCCGCCCGAGCAACTGCAAACGGCGGCGCGTGGAACATCGCTGCTCAACCGATCACGTCACCCGAAATGGACCGACCCTGTCTTTAATCAACATCAGGAGATAAACCCGCAAACATCTGCGAGCGACACGTTGCCGCCGCAAAGGATGAGGACGACGTGCGAGTCTGACGAGAAATTATCGCGTAATCTTTCTGCAGCAGCGAGGGTGCACGACGCGGCCGGTTCGGTGAGAACCTTGAGACGTTCGGCGATGAAGACCAGCGCGTTGACGGCCTCTTCGTCTGTCACAACAGTCACGCTCTCAAAGTATTTTTGCGCCAACGCGAGTGTAAGGTCCGTGACATAAGGAGCACCGAGCGTCTTCGCGATTGACGTAACCTCAGTCTCAACCGGCTTTCCGGCGGACAACGCTTGTGACATCGCATCGGCGCCGACAGTTTCAACGCCCCAAACCCTTACGCTAGGTTTTATCGATTTGATCGCCGTCGCAACGCCGCCTGCCAAACCGCCGCCGCCGATGCTTACTACCACGTCCGTGGCCTGCGGAGCATCGTCCATGATTTCGAGACCGACAGTTCCCTGCCCCGACATTATCACTTCGTCATCAAACGGATGAAGAAAAACGCGGCCCGCTGCTTTGTATTCGGCCGCTTTACTGAAAGCATCGGCGATCGTCCGTCTCAAGTCGAGCGTCGCTCCATAACCGCGCGTCGCGTCGACATAATTATTCGGCGTCGACTCCGGCATAATTAGCACCGCATCGATGCCAAGCTGACGCGCTACGTACGCGACCGCCTGTGCATGATTGCCGCCGCTGACCGCAACGACGCCTTTTGCACGCTCATCGTCCGACATCGACAGCATCTTGTTAAATGCACCGCGTGCCTTGAACGAGCCGGTCTGCTGAAACAACTCGTATTTGACATAGACGTTTGTGCCGAGACGTTCGCTCAACGTCTCGCTGCGCGTCAGCGGCGTACGCTTTACGTGACCGGCAATGCGCTTTGCGGCGTCGTGAATGTCGTTGATATTCATTCCGTGTCCGTAGCCCACACGTAAGTAAGGGCCACCGTTATCATTCTACAACGGTCACTTCTTTATGTCTGCGTTACAAACACGCGCGCTGTATTGATCTATGCTGTAGTAGCCTTTACTTACGTGCTGGCTACTGACGCGCTCTGCATTTGTGTCATTCGTGTGATTCGTGGCTAAATCTTTTTATGAACAAAACCCGTCTCGAAGCTTTCTCCGACGCCGTGATCGCGATCATCATGACGATCATGGTGCTCGAACTCAAAATTCCACACGGCACCGATCTCGCCGCGCTAAAACCGCTGCTGCCGGTCTTTCTCGCATACGTGCTGAGCTTTGTTTATCTCGCGATCTATTGGAACAACCATCACCACATGTTGCAGGCGACGCGAAAGGTGAACGGCAAAGTGCTGTGGGCGAACATGCTGCTCCTCTTTTGGCTTTCGCTAATTCCGTTTGCGACTGGTTGGATGGGCGAAAATCACTTTGCACCGCTACCGACTGCGATCTATGGAGTTGTGCTGCTGATGGCGGCAATTTCGTACACGATACTCCAGAACAAGCTGGTAAAGCACACTGACGACGAGAATAAACTCCTTGCCGAGGCCGTCGGCAGCGACATTAAAGGGAAAATTTCACTGCTATGCTACGCGATCGCGATCCCAATGGCGTTTGTCCAGCAGAACATCTCACACGGTTTGTATGTTCTGGTCGCTCTGATCTGGCTTGTGCCCGACCGTCGCATCGAGAAAGTGATGCATAACTAAAAAACACGAACAAACTCCGAAGAACCTGTTCGTGTCTTTAGTGTTGATTCGTGGCTAAAACTCTTAGCTCGCCGCTCCGCCTTTGCCGAAGATCAGCCTGACGATAAACAGCAGCAGCAACGCGCCGAGTATCGACATGATCCAGCCGGCGGCGTAATTGTCACTCGCCCACAAGGACCTTGCAATAAAACCTCCGATGAACGCGCCGCCGATGCCGAGCACGGCAGTCAAGATCCAGCCAAGGATACCTTCGGGAAGAGCTTCTTTACCCGGCATCAGAAGCCTTGCAATAATACCAACTACCAAACCGCCAATAAGTTGTCCGATCATGATATCTCTCCTTTTTGCAAACAGATTATTAATCGTTTTACTACACTCCGTGTTAAACCGCAATGCAGTGAGGTCGACTAACTTTATTTCCTGAGCGATGGTAGCAATCTAATAAAAGCGAATTCAGCCGTGATCTCGCGTGCGGTGTTACATACGACGAGCCCGGCAAGGATCGTATCGGGATAATCGGATTCGTATTCGCCCGCTTCGCGCCATTCGGAATCTTCGTTCTCGCGCCAAAACGCTATGAACGTCCGCCCACTGCGAACGATCTTTAACTCGACTTCACCAACATCTGTTTGAACATCGTTCGGCGTCGTCACGGTTTTGTATTCGTCAGTCGTTCGCACGTCGATCCGCAAACCGCCGCCGCCGCCACCAATGCCGCCATACGCACGCTCGAACCGAATATAATTATTGTCGTCTTTGTAGATCAACAAGCCCGCTCCCTGATAATTCTCGGTCGGCTGAAACTTCACACGCGTCTCGATCTGAAAGTCGCCGGTGATCGCCTTCACATAGCGGGGCGCCGTGCGATTCTCACCGTAAAGATCTTTGCCACTTGGTATCGTCACGCTCAGAACGCGCTTATTAACATCGTGCGGCGTCGGCACCTTTTTTTCGTCCGGATCGATCCACTGCCAACCGACCGGCCAGTCTTTCGAATACGTCGAGAAACTAACATTCGTCTGCTTTTCAACCTTTGTCGGTTCGGGAAATGATGTCGGCGTCGGAGTTGGCGGCTTTGGTTTGTTCTCCGGCGGCGGCGAGCCGCACGCTGCTAAAAAAACTGATGACAAAGCACAAAGGACAAGGTATGTAGTCGGTTCATTGATTTGTGTTTTTTGTGCCTTTTGTGGCAATCATGCTTGT
>JANOGL010000215.1:0-10608 GCA_031405985.1 Acidobacteriota bacterium
ATTAACGAGAACAAGGTCGATGCTCTCTCTCAATACAAGCTCGGCCGTGCGGAGTTTACGCGCGTCAAGACACGTGACGGCTTTGAGATGGAAGCCGTGATGATAAAACCGGCCGATTTTGATCCGACAAAAAAATATCCCGTGCTTCAATTTACCTACGCCGGCCCGCACGCGCAGAGCGTTCTAAACCGCTGGGGCGGCAGCCGCTATATGTGGTTCCATCTCCTATCGCAAAAGGGCTACATCGTCTGGGTCTGCGACAACCGCACCGCGAGCGGCAAAGGCGCCGAATCGAGTTGGCCGGTTTATAAACGCATGGGCGAGCTTGAGCTGCGAGATATCGAGGATGGTTTGGATTATCTAAGATCGTTTCCTTACATCGACGCCGCACGCATCGGGATTCACGGCTGGAGCTATGGTGGATTTATGACGAGCTACGCACTAACGCATTCGAAGTCGTTTAAGATCGGCATCGCCGGCGGCTCGGTGACCGACTGGCACCTCTACGACTCGATCTACACCGAGCGTTACATGCTCACGCCGCAGAACAACCGCGACGGCTACGAACGCACGTCTGTTCTAAAGGCCGCAAAGAATCTTCATGGCCGCCTGCTGCTCATCCACGGCGGCATCGACGACAACGTCCATATGCAAAACACAACGCAGCTTGTTTACGAACTTCAAAAAGCCGACAAACAATTTGAGGTCATGTACTACCCGACCGCACGCCACGGCATCACCAACCAAGCCCAGGTCAAACATTGGTACCAGATGATGACGGAGTTTATTTTGAGGAATCTTTAGAGAGAGATTAGAGTTACAGCTCCATTCTTAGCCGTCAAGACTGATTCCAAAAGCGGTTTTGCAAATGGTTCGAGATCGACAAACCTGTTTGACTTCGCCCGCAACACAAGTAACGCTATTGAGAAATCAGAAACGTTTTGCTGATAAGAAAGATTGCGGTCAACTGTGACAAACGCATCGAATTCATTTTCAGCAAGCCGCATCAATTCACCATTCTTTATACCTGCCCAGCCCATTTGCGGAACTGTCACTACGCTATGCTCAATCAAAACGCGAGCAAACCCGCGATCGATACACTCGTCGAGAAGTATCTTCAAGCAGCAAGCTTCTCCATCTGTTGTTCGGCTTCCTGAAGAAATTGCACAACTTGTTCACGCTTGACAGTTGGGAAGCCTTCGAGGAAATCGTCGATGCTATCGCCAGCAGTGAGAAAATCGATCAGTGTTTGGGTTGGCACACGAGTGCCTGCAAACACAGGCGTCCCGCCCATGACGTCTTTTGATGATGACACAACGGAATTTTTCATAGATCAATTTTACGCTAATCTTTGATGAATGCGAAACATTTTTTCTCGTGGTGGTTGTCGATCATTTTCTCGTGATTTTGCCCGACGCTAAGCAACCAACAAAAAACCTCAGTGCATCTCAGCGGTTGAGTTTCGCAGAACTTTATAAAACCGAATAAAAGTTGAGGTGAATCCGTTATGCGACGGACGATTTTACATTTACTCCTGTGGATATTAGTGTGCGCGTTTCCAGTCAGTGCTCAGAGCGTGATCGAGTCTGAATCGAGCGTTGTTTTGACTGAAAATAAAGCTGTCATCAAGCTGTCGATTCAGAACGATGCCCGGCCGACGAATTCTCAGGTCGATCTCGAACTCCTCGACATTGAGGGAGCGGTGCGTGCGAAAGCGGTAAAGAGCGAAAGCATCTCCGAAGGCAAACGAACTTACAACTTTGAGATGCCGATCGGTGATTTAGTAAAGTCAGCTGGTGACGACATCGCGTGGTATCGGCTGCGGTATCGCGTCGGCAACTCGTTCGGCATTATCTCGATTTCACAACTCGTTCGAGATCTCTTTGAACTCAGGGTGCTCGCTGCTGAATATGTGTTTTCAGGCTCGACATATCGCGTGCGCGTGCGTGCGATCAATCCCTTCGATGGTAAACCTTCACCTGGCGTTAGGGTCGAAACCGCTCTACGCTTCGATCTTCAAGGCGAAAACGACAACAAACTTCGGTTAAAAAATATCGGCGAGACTGATAGCGACGGTTTTGTTGTCGCAGATTTTACGATTCCTCCTGATACAAAACTTGAAGGCGACGGCGAGATAAAAGTTACGGGAAGCAGGAACGGCATTGTTCGTGAGGCAAAAGAGGAACTGAATGCGATGAGCGGCGATATTCATTTCCTTATGATGACTGATAAACCCATCTACCAGCCGGAGCAACTTTTGAACATTCGCGGCATATTGCTGAAAGGCGGCGAAGGCAAAACCGTGCTCACGTTAGAAGAGCTTGAGTTTCGCATCAAGGACGAAGACGACACGTTGCTTTATCGCGAAAGAGTATCGTCGTCCGAGTTTGGCATTGCATCGATAGGTTGGCGAATTCCGACGAACGCAAAGCTCGGCGATTACAGCATCGAAGTGCGCGACCCGAACGGCGATCAGATCGGCGGACGGCAAATAAAAGTTTCACGATACGACCTTCCGAATTTCGTAGTTACTGCAAAACCGCAAAAGTCCTTCTACTTACCCAGTGAAAATCAGGCTGAAGTAGAGATCAGAGCCGATTATTTATTTGGCAAACCGGTTACGCAAGGCAAGGTGCGCGTCGTCGAGGAGACAAGCCGCGAGTGGAATTGGAAAGAACAAAAGTATGACATCGACGAAGGCCAAACGAGCGAAGGCGAGACCGATGCGGCAGGGAAATTTACAGCAAAGTTCGACTTAAAAGAAAAACATGATGACATTAAAGAAGACAACTGGCGAAAATATAAGGACATTCACTTTGCTGCGTATTTCACCGACCACACGACAAACAAAACCGAGCAGCGGCGTTTTGACATCAGGGTTACAAAGGAGCCGATTCACGTATATCTAGTAGGAAACAAATATGGTCTGAATCCGAATTTACCGATTAATGCTTACGTGTCGACCTTCTACGCCGACGGCGCGCCGGCTGAGTGTGAGGTTGAGATAAAAGCGAGTGCTGATGACGAGGACAAGTTCAAAACTGTCGGTCGGACAAAGACGAATTCGTTCGGCGCCGGGCGTATGCGACTATCGAGACCGAAAATCGGCGACCCAGACGACGATCTCGATTTTGGCATTATCGTAAAAGACAAAAACGGCCGTCGCGGGACATTTACCGAAGACATTTCCTTTGACGGATCGAACGACGTCATTCAGATAACAACAGACCGCTCGGTTTACAAACCCGGCGACGCCGTAAATGTAAAGATTCAATCGAATATCGTCCGCGGGCCGATTTATGTCGATGTGATCAGCGGCTGGTCGGTTGTCGAATCGCGTTTTGCCGAACTTAAAGACGGTAAGGCAGAGCTACAGATTCCTTATAACGATGCGTTTAAGGGCGTTATTAAGATTGCAGCGTTTGCCGAAGACGATGACGATGTTGTCAGCGTGAGTCGAGGCGTGATCTTCCCTGCGACACAGAACATCAAAGTTGACGTGGAATTCGACAAGGCAGTTTACAAACCGAACGAGGAGGCGACAGTTAGATTTGGCGTCGTCGATGCAATTGGGCAAGCGCTCGAAAGCGCGCTTGGCGTCGTGATTTTGGACAAAGCTGTCGAGGAACGCGCACGCACGGATGCCGAGTTTGGCAATATTTGGCGCGATTACTCGGGCTTTCTTGGCTATGGTGACAGTTTTGGCGGCGTTAATGTAAAAGATCTGAATGAGCTCGATCTGACAAAACCCATATCTGACGAAATGCAGCTCGTGGCCGAGGTTATTCTTCACGACGAATATTACCAACCTGACATCTTTCACAGCCGCAGTTATGACGTGGAAGCTAAATCGATATTCGCGGCTACTATCGCAAAACAATTTGATCCGACAGGCAAAGCGCTTTCACGGGCATATTCCGAAAAATCTTATTTGCACCCAACCGACGACGCGAGCTTGCGAAACATTTTGAGCGAAGCCGGCATCGTTTTCGATCAGATGCGCGACCCGTGGGGAATGGCGTACGCGACTGTGTTTACGGTCGATAAAGGACGCAACATCGTGAGCATCAATTCTGCCGGCCCGGATAAGCAGTTTGGAACTAAAGACGATTTCACCGCTTTTTCACAGGGCTTTGAGTATTTTACGCCGATCGGAAAGGCAATCGACACCGTCGTCAGAAATTATCACTTGCGAACAGGCGATTTTATTCGAGACGAAAAGACTTTGCTCGCAGAGTTGGGAATGCGTGAACTTGTCGACAGATTTGGCAGGCCGTACAGATTTGTCTTGGAGGGCGACGGGCGTTACCTGAGGATCAGAGTGCGAAGTGCCGGCCCGGACGGCAAGTTTGAAACCTACGACTGGTCAGGCGACGACTTTTACATTTGGACGAGCCAGATCGATTACTTCGCCAGCGTGGAGAAAAAGATCAGCGATATTCAGAGATCGCTCAAGAGCGTTCCGATGAATGAGACTGCATTCAAGGAATCGCTGAAGTCGAGCGGCGTCGATTTTGATGAGTTGAAAGATGGTTACGGTAAGCAGCTTTACATTATCGTCGAGCAGAAGTCGCGATATTGGGACAAGGTCACATTGGAAACCGTTCAAAACTTTGGCGACAAGAAAACGACCGAACGACGAGTAATCACGCCGGTGACGCAGCAGATCGCGCAGTTCACGATTCGCAGCAGCGGCAGAGACGGGAAGCAGGGAACTTATGATGACGTTACGTTGACGCAGATCGTTCATGTCCTCGCCGAGCAAACAAGAGACGATGCGAAGCCTATTCCGATTGTTCGACCGGTGTCGTATATCGCCACAAGCGGCTCAATCGCCGGCGTCGTCACAGACATGAATGGGGCGGTTGTCGCCGGAGCAACTGTCACTGCAACAAACGACGCGACTAGAATAGAAAGAAGCACATCAACAAACGACTCAGGCCAATATCTGATAACAAATCTGACGGCGGGAACTTATTCCATTCGCGTCACTGCCGCAGGTTTTAAGGATACGGTTGTGGCGGCGATTCCAGTCAAAGCAAACGCTACCGTGCAAGCAAATGTCAGTCTTGAGGTTGGCAATGTGAGTTCAACTGTTGATGTAACTGCGGCTGCAGAGTCGGTGCAAACAACTAATTCTCAAATTTCAACAAATGTAACTGCAACAAAAATCGAGAATCTTCCGTTAAATGCGCGTAACGCCCTTTCGCTGGTTAAGCTGCAACCCGGAACCACCACTGAACAGGAGAAGTCAACTCCGCGTGTCCGCGAGTATTTTCCCGAAACATTGCTTTGGCAGCCTGAGATTATTACAGACAAAGAAGGTAAAGCTCAGATCAAGTTTCGAATGGCGGATAACATCACAACCTGGAAGATGTACACGATCGCTTCAACAAAAAATGGCAAGATCGGCATCGCAGAAAAAGAGGTCACGGCGTTCCAAGCTTTTTTTGCCGATCTCGATCCGCCCAAGTTTTTGACAGAAGGTGATGAAATTTATTTGCCCACGCAGGTGCGGAATTATACGGACAAGAAACAGCGAGTTGACGTGACAATGGACAAAGCTGCATGGTTTTCGATGCTGAGTTCGGAAAAGCAGCAGATCGATGTTGCGGCTGGCGAATCGCAAAACGCTGTGTTTGGTTTCAAGGCGATGACGCCGGTTAAGGACGGCAAACAACGCGTGACCGCGATTGCTGAGACGGAGTCGGACGCTATCGAAAAGCCTGTGACGGTTCGTCCGAATGGACAGGAAGTTGTTCGCACGGATTCTAAATATTTCGCCGGAAGTGAAAGCTTCGACGTTAATTTTCCTGATAACGCGCTGCCAAAAACGCAAAAAGCCGAGCTTAAAATTTATCCGAATCTATATTCGCACGTAGCCGAATCGGTTGAGGGTTTACTACAACGACCATACGGCTGCGGCGAGCAGACGATCTCTTCAACGTATCCGAATTTGATGATCCTGAAATTTGCAAAGCCCGAATCTGCGATTGCGGCTAAAGCAAAACGTTATCTGCAAAAAGGCTACGAGCGGCTGCTTGGTTATCAGGTTGCCGACGGCGGCTTCACATATTGGGGCGGCAAAGATACTTCGGACGTGGCTTTGACGGCTTATGCGCTGCGGTTTCTCAACGATGCGAGCACAAAGATCGAGGTCGACCCCGACGTGATAAAACGTGCCGAAGATTGGCTGATCAACCAACAAAAAGCGGATGGCAGTTGGGCAAAACTTCATCGTTGGGAAACTGTCGAAGATTTGAAACGGACGAAACTTACGACAAGTTATGTCGTTCGTTCGCTGGCCATGCGAAAGACCTCCGACAAGAATGCGCTGGCAAAGGCATTTGCATATTTGAAGACTCGCAATACCGAAATCGATGAGCCATACGCGATGGCGTTGTTCGGTCTTGCATCGTTCGACGCGGGAGATATTGAAACAGCAGCTTCTATTGCAAGACTACTTGAATCGATGGCAATCGCCGAAGGTAGTGCAGTCTATTGGAAACTCGAAACGAACACGCCGTTTTACGGTTGGGGAACCGCGGGAAGGATCGAAACAACGGCGCTCGTGACGCAACTGCTGATCAGATCACTTAACCAAATAAAGAACAGCGAACTTATTTCAAAAGCGATGCTCTTCTTGTTGAAGAACAAGGATCGATACGGCGTTTGGCATTCGACGCAAACGACCATCAATGTTCTCGACACTTTTCTGGCCTCAATGTCTGAAAGCAAATCGGGCGAACCTCAAACCTTGAGCGTGTCGGTAAATGGCACTAGTCTTCAACAGATTCCGTTGGCAGCTAACAAGATCGAGCCCATCATACTCGACCTCACCACAATGCTAAGTGCAGAAAAGAACCGAATAGAAGTGAAGTCATCTGATAATGCGCCGCTGATGACGCAGGTTGTCGCATTGCATTACATTGACTGGAAGGACGCCGATGTTTCGAGCCAAAATGTCAATCAATCTCGCGCATTGCGGCTCAACTACAAATGCGACAAGACGACGGCTGCAATAATGGAAGACGTGATATGTTCGGTCTCAGCAGAGCGCATTGGTTTTCAAGGTTACGGAATGCTACTTGCCGAGATCGGCACGCCGCCAGGCGCCGACGTTAGCCGCGAATCGCTTGAAAAAGCGATCGAGTCCGACTGGAGCATCAGCCGCTACGACATTCTGCCCGACCGAATTGTCATCTACATGTGGTCGAAAGCCGGCGGAACAAACTTCAATTTCAAATTCCGTCCGCGCTATGGCATAAATGCGCAGACCCCCGCTTCGGTTGTGTATGACTATTACAATCCCGAAGCAAGAGCGATGGTGGTACCGTTAAGATTTGCTGTAAAGTAAATCCTATTCCTCACGACTGTCGTTAATCGTTATCTCGTTATTCTCAGCGACGAATTGTTCGCGAGGTTGCGAGTCGATAAGCCAGCGCAGCGGGTTGGGGCCGACCTTCGAGAGCCAATTTCGTTGTCGTCATAGAGGCGGCGGTATTGCGCGGTGCGGAGATCTGTTCGGCTAACCTATACGTGTACTTGGCTGTTCCTGACCTTAATCCGGGCAGGCGGCACCCTTGGCGACCCATTCGTTCATCTTTTTTAGAAAATCTGCATGCCTCATCGGCGGTGTGGTTCGTCCGCTGCCGGGCGACCATGCCCAGAAGACGAGCGGATCTTTGCCGATGGGTTTTACGTCTGCCCTTGCTCAGGGTGCATTCTATTTCGGCGATCGCAGCACTTCAACCTGAACTCGTCTCGTTGATCGCTAATTTTGCCAGATCTTCGGGCGTGTCTACATCAGAGAACACAGCATCGGTGCGAATTGTGGCGACCTTGGTTGAGCGGCGGATCAGATCTCTGGCGCCAATATCACCTCGCAGGAAAAGTAGTTTGTCGAAATGGTCGCGAGAGAAAAGGGCGGGAACTCCTTTGATATCCCGATGTTCGGAAGATATGATGCCGGCGCCGCTGTCGCGGAACAACACCAGGAAACGCTTCAGGTACTCATGCGTGATCTCCGGCTGATCGCAAAGCGTGATCAAAACCGCGTCCAGCATCGGCTCGATGAGCAATAGCTGCCGCATCCCGTGAACGATCGAGAGACCCATGCCGGACTTCCATTCCTCGTTGATCAAAATGCGCACACCGAGACCGACAAGTTCGGCGCTCGAGCCTGCGATCTCAGAACCGAGCACCACCCCGACCGGTGAACATCCCGCATTAACCAGTGCTTCGGCGGCATGCCGGATCAGAGCTTTTCCGCGGTGCCGGACAAGCTGTTTCGGGCGGCCGAGACGCGATGATCCGCCCGCGGCCAGGAGCAGCCCGCCGATCTTTGGGCCTTTATTTCCGGTCATAGATCGACCCCTTGCGCTTCCGGAGGTGGCCGCCTTTGCGGTTTGTGAGGACGCTTTGGATTTCGCCGATTATTGAGAGGGCGATCGCCTCGGGCGTGTCGGCACCGATGTCGAGGCCAACCGGGGCGTACAGCTTCTTGAGTTTTTCCGGTGTTATTAGGGCGCCGTCGCGGTTTACTTCCTCGAGAAGTTGCTCGGTCCGGCGACGCGGGCCGAGGAGGCCGAGATAAAAGAGGTCGGCTTCGAACAGTGGCGGAAGTATCAACTTGTCGCGCGAATAATTGTGCGTCATTACGACAGCCGCGGTTCTATCGTCGACCGATACTTCGGGAATCTGATCTTGCGACTGAAGATGCAAAATCTTGGCGTCGGGGAATCGCTCGACTGTGAGAAATGCCGGACGATGATCGTAAACCGCGACCTGCCAGCCGAGTTCGGCAGCGATGCGGACAAACGGAACGGCATCGGCTCCCGCACCGAAAAGCAAAACGGCGATCGGAATTTCAAAATCGCCCGACGGCTGTCGTTCCTCGTAGGCCAGACGCATTTCGTCGATCAGACTCGAATCCCGGTCAACGGGTTCGAGCCTAATATCGATCACGCCGCGACAGCCCATGTTCAGGCTGAAAACCGAACCCTCGTCGCCCGTCGTGTCGTAAGTAAAAACCTCCGCGACACCGGAAGCGAGAACCTTTTTCGCGCGTTCCAAAACATCTGCTTCGAGACATCCGCCCGAAACCGTGCCGACGGTCGAACCGTCAGCGAGTATCAGCATGCGAGCGCCAGGCAGACGATAGCCCGAACCGCGCACATCGACTACGGTCGCTAGTGTCGCTTTCTCGCCATCTGCAAGGGCGGAAACGCAGTTAAGTATTTCTCTGATCTCTCTCAAGGCTGAGAATCCTACGGGATACTTCTTTCCTTGGCGATGGTAACGTCCGCCATGAGTGTCGATGCTGGTTTGTTCGCGTTCAGGGACGGGGTCGGACGGCCTTGGTTACTCCGGCCAGGCCGCCCCATTTGTGAATTTGCGTTCGATCACGATCCTGAGGCCAGTTCCGATGTTTTGATCGGTAGACTCCTGATACGTTTACGGGTCGCGGCAAAGATGGCGTTGCATACTGCAGGTGCGATCGGAGGTGTGCCCGGTTCGCCGACACCGCCGTGCCCCTCGGTACTCGGAACGATGTAAGTTTCGACCTTCGGCATCTCACTCATTCTCAGCACGCGATGATCCGTAAAGTTCTTCTGCTGTACCTTGCCATCTTTTACCGTGATCTCGCCGAAAAGAGCGGCGCTCAGGCCGTACACAATAGAGCTTTCCATCTGAGCGGCAACTGTGTCGGGGTTTACGACCTGACCGCAATCGATCGCGCAGATCACGCGATGCACCTTGACCTTGCCGTCTTTGGCAACCGAAACCTCAGCTACCTGTGCAACATAGCTGCCGAAGCTCTCGTGAACCGCTATGCCCTGGAAGGTGCCGGCGGCGGGTTTGCCCCAACCAGCTTTTTCGGCCGCCAATTTCACCACCGCCGCGTGACGCGGATGCTTTGCGAGCATCGAGAGCCTGAAGGCGACAGGGTCCTTGCCCGCCGCCTGCGCAACTTCATCAAAAAAACACTCGGTAGAGAACGCCGTATGCGAACTTCCAACGGAACGCCAGAAACCGACCGGTACTCCTGTGTCCTTGCGCACCCAGTCGCACTGAAAATCAGGGAAGTCGTAGGGAAGGTTGTTCGCTCCCTCGACCGATGAATCGTCGAGTTGATCGTCTTTGAGCACAAAGCCAAAAGCGAGGCCCGCTCGGGCCATGATCGAATCGGTCGCTATTCGGTGATGCCAAAAAACGGGATTACCGCTCGCGTCGAGGCCGGCGGACATCTTGTTGTAAGCCGCAGGCCGATAAAAATCGTTCTGCATGTCGTCCTCGCGGGTCCAGACGACCTTTACCGGTTTTCCGGCTGCTTTGGACAGTAGCGTGGCGTCGACCACGTAATCCATTTCAAACCGGCGGCCAAACCCTCCACCGAGCAGCGTCGTGTTGACCTTGACCTTGTCGATCGGCATTTCGGCGGTTTTGGCGACGACACCCTGAACCAATCCCTGGGCCTGGATCCCACCCCAGACCTCAACGCCGTCCTTTCGAACATCGGCCGTGAAATTCATAGGCTCCATCGTCGCGTGGGCCAGGAATGGTGCCCAATAAACCGCTTCGACGGTCTTCGCGGCCTTAGCACGG
>JANOGL010000223.1:0-9928 GCA_031405985.1 Acidobacteriota bacterium
GTCGGCGACGGTGCTCTGTTTTTTGCGGTGATGTTCGGCGATCAGCCGAACAGCCCACTCGGCGTTCACTCGCCGTTCGCGAATCGCTGCTTCGATCTCGGCAATAAACGGCGACTCATCAACGATCAGCAGATGCGCACCGAATACACTGCTCGTGCTGTTTTGCTCCTTCGCGAGTTTCTTGATCTTTAGTTTTGCTGAGCCAACTGCGTCGGCGAGTCGCAGGATCTCGATTGGAATTTGATCTTCATCGATAACTGCGTGGATTACGCGATGGGAAGCTGGAGCGAAAAAGACAACTTGACCGATACCCATGCCGCGAGAAACGGCAGTAGCCTTCAATCTGCGTTCTGAGGTTTTGAATCCTAAATTGTTCATTTGGGAATCAGCGTCGGTAGCCGCGTGTCCGTAGCCCGCACGTCAGTAATCGCTACCGTAGAATAGTATCAACGGTAGCCCTTGTTTACACGCGGGCTACGGACAAGGTTGCAAATTAACTTCCAAAACTAAACCGGCTACCGCCGCTTTGCGAGCCAAAGAAAGGTCGCAGCATGCTGGCGAATGCCGCAAGGTTGCGTGTTTGAATGAGTATCTCGCCTGGGCCTGAGAATTCGGCGACCATACCTTCGCCGCTCAAAAAGCTGCGTAGGTAACCGCTCTTTGCGGCTTTTCGCAGGTTGTATGCCATGTGGCCTTCCCACGCGATTAGGTGGCCGGTATCGACGACGTATTGTTCGCCCGGTCTGAGAGTGCGGCGATGGATCGCACCAAATGATGAAACGAGCAGCAGGCCGGTGCCTGAGATTTGCAGCACGAACAGACCTTCGCCACCAAAGAACGATTTCGCACCACCGAATTTTGTATCGACAACCAGAGAAGTGTCGCCCGCGAGGTATGAGCTCGACTGCACCATGAAAGTTTGGTTCTGCATCTCGATCCCCGCGACATCGCCCGGGGCGCCGGGTGCGAGCGTCACTTCGCCGGCTCCGCCGCGCGCGGTGAAGGTAGAGACGAAGGCAGATTCGCCGCCGACGGCGCGTTTGAGAGCGCCAAAGACGCCGCCCTTCATTTCGGAGTGCAGATCGACATTCGCGGACATCGATACCATCGCGCCAGCCTCGGCGGCGATCGTCTGTTCGGGCTGAAGCGTCACAACCGCAAGGGCGAACGCTCCCTGATGCTGAATCTCCCACGTGTAGCCGCGACCTTGACCGCGGCCGTCGGCGTCAAATCTAAACGCGCCGCCCGCGGTTGTTGGCGGAGCAACCTGGTAACTTGGCTGCGGTGACGGCTGAGGTTGAGGGCTCGAGCCAGCTGTTTGCATGGTCAAACCGCACGAACCACAGAATTTTGCTCCGTCCATTAACGAAGCGTTGCATGATGGACAATTCATAAATAACTAATAGCTAACAACTAATAAATGACTAAGAACTGGTTTTCTCGATGATTATCTTCGCGGCTTCGTCAGCATTGTCGGCGAAATTGAGCAGCCGAACTTCGCCGTCGCTAACGACGAGATGTTTTTGCCATGCTTCGACGACCGGTTTCCAGCAGTCACCGACGAGCACGAGCGGCCGAGCGACGAGCACGCCGGTCATAAGTTTGTTCCACACAAGCGAAACTTCGGTGACGGTGCCCATGCCGCCGCGAAGGGCGACAAAGCCGACGCTGCGTGTGATCAGATTCTGCAGCCGGTCGTAAAAGTGGTTCGTCGCGACTTTGTCGGTTAGCCAGCGGTTCGGCTCGTGCTTGAATTGGTTCATCACGATGCCGTAAACGCGGCCGCCGGCTTCTCTCGCGCCGCGCGAGGCTGCCTCCATAACCCCAAGATAGCCGCCGGTGCAAATGGTGAACCCGGCTTCGGCGAGGCGTTTTCCAAGCGCTTTTGCCTCTAGATACTCGGGCGAATGATTCGCGCACTTCGAACCGCCGAAGATCGTGACTATTCTTTCTGCTGTACTCATGACGTGATAATTATAAACGGCGAATGCTCACTTGCCCAAGCCCGCTCGTTAGCAAGAACAACAAAAGCCCCCCTCCTTACGAAGGAGGGGTGGCATTCCGACGTTTTTTGTCGGGATGACGGGGTGGTTTTTAGATAACCAGTTTGTTCTATTGATTTTTATCCGTAACGTAAAAACCACTCCGTCCGGCGAAGCGGCGTCCACCCCTCCTTCGTAAGGAGGGGAGCTTTAGGCTTTTGCGGCCTCGTCGGGCGTGAGGTTTCCCGCCTCGTGGATGGCGCGTTTTGTGTCTGTGAATAATAAAACTATTGTGCCGACGATAAAAAACACGATCAGCCCGAGTATCGCGTGGCGGAACGAGCCGGTTGCTCCGACGATGATGGTAAACATCAGTTGTCCCATCCACGACGTTCCCTTCTCCGAGATCTCGTACAAACCGAAGAACGATGCTTCGCGCCCTCGCGGTATCATTTGCGAATACAGCGAGCGTGACAGAGCCTGTGCGGCGCCGAGCACCATGCCAATCGCACCACCCATGATATAAGCTTGCGTCTTTGTCTCGAAAAAACCGTACGCGTAGATGACGATGCCGCACCAGACGACGAGTGCGACGATGATGGTTCGTTTTGCGCCGATAACGCGAGCAATACGCTCGAACAGCAAAGCGCCCGCAAACGCCGAGATCTGTGCGACGCCGAAGATCATTATCAGGAACGACGGGTCGTCTGCGAGGCCTTTTGAAGTAAATAGTTCGTACGAGATGAAAACCGACGATTGCAATATCACTGTCTGAATGCCGTCGTTGTAAAACAGATAGGCGACGAGGAAGAGCATCGTGTAGCGAAGCCGTCGTAGTTCCTTTATTGTTCCCCAAACGTCGCGAAAGCCTACGGTGAGAAGTGGAACGCGGACACTCTTGTCCGCAATGAGCGACGCTTCGTCGCTCAGACCACTGTTGCCATCACTCAAACTTGAATCTCCATTGCCTTGTGTGGCCGCGTTGCGGCCATTGCGGACGAGGGCGTCCGCGTTCCCCGGAGCGGCCTTTGGCAGCAGGAAAAAGGTCACGACCGCGAATGCTCCCCACCAAAGGGACGCAAACAGGAACGAGAGGCGCACGGCGGTGCCGGTTGTGATTCCGAACCATTCGTTCGAGTATTTAAGGAAGATCAAATTGAGCACGAGCACGATAAAGCCGCTCAAGTAACCGCAGCCGTAGCCGTAGCTGGAGACTTTATCACGGAGGTCCTCCGTGGTGATGTCGATGAGAAAGGCGTTGTAAAAAACGTTCGCGGCCGCAAAACTCATGTTGCCGACGATAAAGAGCAAACTGCACGCGACGTAGCTATCAGTAACAAAAAAGAGCAGAGCCCCGGCAACGACGCCCGTGTAACAAAACACCGCCATCATCGATTTTTTAAGGTGCGTATAGTCGGCGATCGCGCCCAGCACCGGCAGCATGGCGACCATCGAGATTACAGAGACGGCCGTGCAGAATGCGGGCAGCCCCTTTGGCGTGACCTTGAACACAAAGAGATCGAGGACGACGCCGTCTGCTCCGACCGCTCTTTCGGCAAGCGAGAGCAGATACGGCCCGACGAGCACGCCGACGACAACGGTAAAGAAGGCGCTGTTCGCCCAGTCGTACGTCATCCAACCGATGATCTCGCGTCTGTTGTTCATTTAATTGGCGTATGATAACACAACTGTCTGAGGATGCAGGCGCGGCGGCACGCGGCGGTGTTTTCGTGCCAGGCGAATATAAATAGGGTCAGCAACGCTGACTCTTACTTGCGCATGCCGCGAAAATCATTTATATTCCAAGTGTCTCTGTTTCAACAGTTTGAGTGCCAAAAAATTCTGGGAGGAGTTTAAGTTTTATGTTCAGGAATTGGGTCGGTAAATTCGACAAAAAGATTTTCTATACACTCGCGGTTTTGTCGTTAACGGCAGCCGCTTTGTTATTTGCGGCGACATACAGCACCGCGGACGCACAAGGAAAAGGCGACGATAACGGCAAGGCAACGAACGCTGCACCGGCGGCAACATTTGCCGCTAATGCAGGTACGCTGGGACCTATACCCGACAATTTACCGGGAACGCCGAGAGATGTAACATTTACGGTGTCCGGCATTACAGGGGTACCTTCGAATGTTGAGGTCAGTCATACCTATCTCCCGATTCATTCGTGGGCCGGGGATCTCAATGTCTCTTTGATCGCTCCGAATGGAAACTCGTTCGTCATTTACGGTCGCACCGGACAAACTGGCGCGAGTGCCGGAGATTCATCAGATCTGTCCGGACCATATAACTTTAAGGATTCAGCGGCTGGCACCAATTGGTGGGCGGCAGCATTTGCAGCAGGAGCCGCCGCGGTCATTCCGCCCGGAGATTACCGGACGACACAAAGTGGACCGCAGCCGGTTACAACAACTTCCCCGGCAACTAACTTGACGGCAGCTTTCGCCGGCGTCGCAAATGCCAACGGCACTTGGACGTTGAGATTCACGGACAATGCCGCCGGAGATACCGGTTCGGTTTCAGCCGCAACTCTGACGATTGTCGGCCCTGCGGTCCCGCTCGACGCCAATGCCGACTTCGACGGTGACGGCAGAACCGACTATGTCGTGGCACGAGGAACGACGACACCATTTGCCGAAGGTGCCGAGTCCGAGAGAGTCACGAGGGAGATCGTAAATCGACCGCGCAGCGATCTGGAAGAGCGCGAAGTTAAGGGACGTCGGCGCGCAGCCGCCGAAAACGTTCTTGCACCGCCGATCTTCTGGTACATCTCTCTCAACCCCAGTGGAGCCGTCAGCGGGGCACAATGGGGCGATGCGGCGACTGACTTTATCACGCCTGAGGATTTCGACGGCGACGGCAGAGACGACATCACCGTTTGGCGCGAAGCCGGCTCGTCGTCTGCTTTTTACATTCTGCAAAGCCAAACCAACACTGTCCGGATCGATACTTTCGGATTGACGGGCGACGACCCTGCTATCGTCGGCGACTATGACGGCGACAATAAGGCCGATCCGGCTGTTTTCCGGTGTCCTAGTTCTGGCGGTTCCGACGGCCAGTGCTTCTTCTTCTATCGCGGAAGTAGCGCAAATCCGGGCGGCAACATCACGTATGTCCCTTGGGGCTTTGGCGTAGATGGCGATTTCTTCCCGCTCGTCGGTGACTTTGACGGCGACGGTAAGAACGATTTCTGTATCCAGCGCTCAGATCCCGCAGCACCCACGCAAGGACAATTTGTTTTGTTGAAATCAAATGGCTTGGGCGTTGAGTATGTCAACTGGGGACTGTCATCCGACTTTCTCATCCCCGGCGACTACGACGGCGACGGCAAGGCAGACTTCTGCGTCAGACGCACAGTCACTGGCCTAAGACAGCACTACATCCTGACACGCACCGGTGCTACAAGCCAGATCCAATGGGGTGTCACGGGCGACTCTTCCGCCCCGGGCGACTATGACGCCGACGGCAGAACCGACCTGGCGATCTGGCGCCCCAACGTGGATCCCTCACAGAACTACTTCTGGGTGCGCAATTCCAACGGCGGCAGCACAAGCGTGCGCGAATGGGGACAATCCGGTGACTTCGCAGTCGCCGGTTGGGCAGTTAAATAGATTGAGGTCTTAGCTTAACTTTGAGGCCGGGGATTTCGGTTCCCGGCCTTTTTTTGTTGAAGAGATCAGCCACAGAGAATACCGAGGAGAAAGAAGTAAAAGGGAAACCTGAACCTTTGCCTTTTGCTTTTGGACTTTTTACTTTTGACTCAGTCTCTGTGTCCTCTGTGGCTGATTTTCTCTACTCTCTAATCTATACTCTACTTTTATGAAAGCAATGATCCTCGCCGCGGGGTTTGGGACGCGATTGTTTCCACTAACGATTGACCGCACAAAACCCGCGATACCGTTTCTCGGCAAGCCCCTGGTTGGCTATGTCGCCGAGTACGTCGCTAAATTCGGCATCGGCGAGGTTGTCGTTAACCTGCACCACCAGCCGCAATCCGTGATCGAGGCCCTCGGCGACGGCGCGCAGTTTAATGTGCGTATAGACTACACCGTCGAGGAACCGAAGATATTAGGCACCGCCGGGGCACTCGATAACGCTCGCGCCTTTCTGGAGAACGACACGTTCCTCGTCGTAAACGGCAAAATAATCACCGACATCGATATTGCCGCCGCCCTGGACACTCACCGCTCGTCGGGAGCAATCGCCACGATGATTCTAAAACCAAACGTCAAGCGTGAACGCTTTACTGAGGTTTACACCGACGCTGGATTTTTGACGGGCTTTGGCGACTACGCGCATCCGTTTACCGAGCAGGAGATACGCGACCCGCACGGAGCGGACGTGCCGCCGATGATGTTCACCGGCATTCACATCTTCGAGCCGCGAGTTTTTGAATACATTCCGCGCGGGGTTTACTCGGACATCGTGCCGACGTTTTATAATCCGGCTCTAAAGAAGGGAGAAAAGATCGCCGTCCACGTCACGATGGGCGAATGGCACGAGCTCTCGACAATTCCACGTTATCTCGATATAAGCTTAGCGATGATGAAGAGCGGCGACGTGCACTTTGGTAGAAATTGCGTCATGGCCGGCGCCGTTAATTTAAAAGATTCCGTGATCTGGGACGACGTCACCATCGGTGACGGAGCGACGCTCTATCGCACGATCATCGCCGACGGTGTGACCATCGAGCCCGGCGGACATTACGAAAACGCGGCAATCGTCCGAGCCGATATGGTCCGAAACTGCGCCGAGATTCCTGAAAAGGCCCTGAAGGGTTATATTCAAGGCGATAATTACATCGTGCCGCTGAACTGAGGAAGTGAAAAAGTGAAAAAGGTTAAAAGTGAAAAAGGCTCAGGCTTTTTCAATAACTGACTTTTTCGCCATTCCACTCTTTCACTGTTGAACTTTTATATGTCCGACCACCACGAAAGACTCACACAATTTCTTTTATCTCGCAATCAACCCGGCGAGACAGTCGCGCTCACAGCCGACGCCTCGACACGCGAATATTTTCGCATCAACTGGGATGGCCTGACCGCGATCGCTTGCGTGTATCCCGAGCCGTTCAACCCGGACGAGCAAACTTATCTCGGCGTTACAAACCTTTTTCTAAAAGCCAGTTTGCCCGTTGCCGAAATTTACGACTTCGACGGCGAGCTGGGCGTAATCGTGCAGGAAGATCTCGGTGACCGTGTCGTTCGCGAGGTGATGTCCGAGGTCACCGTCGAACAACGATCGCGCATTCGTCACGAAGCGATCACGTTGATAGCGAGAATACAGACTGCGACCGATCTCGCGTTTGAAATAAACTCGATTGCGTCGCGCTTAAACTTTGATAAGGAAAAACTGCTGTGGGAATTGAACTACTTTAACGAACATTACTTTACAACCTACAAAAAACAACCGCTATCACCAGACACAGACGCGATGCTGTCCGAGGAATTTAGCGACCTGGCGGCGAGACTCGAGTCATACGCGACTGTGCTCTGTCATCGCGACTTTCACGCGGCAAATCTCATGATTGATCGCAACGACAAGATGCGGATCATCGATCATCAGGACGCGCGTATCGGCTCGCCGGCATACGATCTCGTCTCGCTGCTGCTCGACCGAATTACCGATCTGCCGTCGCCCGAGTGGCTGGCGCAAAAGCGACGATACTTCCTCGACGTGCGCAGAACACTCGGTTTGCCAAAGATCGACGAGGTGGAATTTGCATACGAATTTCGCCTGCAAACCTTGCAGCGCTGCCTAAAGGCCGCGGGAACATTCTCGTATCAGTCGGCGATGCGTGGTAAAACATACTTCGAACCGTTCATTCTGCCAATGTTTCGCATCGTTCACAGATCGGCGGGCAATGTCGACGGTTTTCCGACGCTGATCAAAGTTTTGAGGAGTGAGATCGATGAAAAACAAGACGGTTAGATTGCTCTCACTGGTACTTTTCGCGTTTGCGCCGGATTGCCGGGGTCAGATGGTCAGCATGATGCCATTTGGTGTTCAAGAATCGGCACTGGTCGAAAAAATTGGATCATTACGTTCGGCAAATCCGCAGATCACGCCCGCCGAACTTGCGAAATCCGCTAACGATTTGCTCACAAAACACGGAATCGCTTACAAAGTGTATTTCGATTCAGCTACGTGCCAGAAGATCCGAGGCGTCAAACAATCACAGAAAGATCCAAAAGCGCCGATCAAACTCGGAGCGTCATTGCAATCGACAGGTGCAGAAAAGGCCAGTCTTGCCTTGCCGCAGCCGATCCTTACAACGCCGGAATGCGGCGACTGTTACGTTGAGATGGCGATTCTCGAAATGACAGAAACGGATTTTGTCACTCTGATTCAGGGACACAATATAAAATTTAATCTGCCCCAGAATTTTAGCGTCAACAAAATACATCTGCTGGACAATAACGATGTGTCGAAAAAGGTCAGAACGTGGCGTGTGCCGTTTCGCGCGGCGCCGATCGGCGTAACTCAGGATCAGAGCGTAATCTATTTGGGATTTGAAAATCCGGTATTATCGGCGCTGTCGCTCGCGGTTTTTGAGAGCGGAGTTTTTGAGATCACTACTCGCGCCGAAGCCGAAGAAGGTGGCGCGGGAAAACCGGACAAAGCCCTACAGCCTGTCGAACCAGGCACCCATATCGTCAGATTCGACCGCTGGAAAACCAAATACCTGCTCAGCTACAAGCCATCCTGCGCGAACTAAGCTCTCAGGTGATCGTCGCGCCAGTCTTTAATCGCAATTTTGATATTTTTCGGTTTTGCAAACTCGCCATTCAATGTTCGCTCGACCAGGCCGGGCAATTCTGCATCAGATGCAAAGCGAAGAGCAATGATCTGGCCAAGTGACAGGCTTTCAGCTTTCGTCGCTAGTTCAGGCGACAATATCGCTTTGTAACGCAGTTTTTCTTCGAGACGAATCACGCGATTCTGCACGGTCAACGCCTGCAGCCGTGCTGCCAGCGCCATCAAAATAAACGTAAAGCTGAGCAGTGTCCAAAAGGCTAACGTCTTTCGGCCACTATGCGGCTCGGCTATGTACAATCGCACAAGATGCGATAAAAGATTTACCAACAGCAGCGGTACCACCACAAAGTGAAACAGCGGAAACCAGCGCGTGTGATTAGAATAATTTTGTTCAGCCATAAAATTGTCCTCCTAAAGTTTTGTCTGAGCCAACGTCTCAGGAATTTTCCCGGTAAAGTCTTCACCGGGATTTACGAAAAGATTTTGCTCAAAACGATACTGCTTATCATAAAGCTGTTTATAACGCCCGTCGAGTCCGATCAACTCATCGTGCGTGCCGCGTTCGACGATCTCGCCTGCTTCGACGACGAGAATCTGATCGGCCGAGCGAATCGTCGACAAACGGTGAGCGATGACGAAAGTCGTCCTTCCCTGCCGCAGGTGGTTGAGCCCTTCCTGTATCAGCGCTTCAGATTCGCTGTCGAGCGACGATGTCGCTTCGTCGAGAATAAGAATTCGCGGATTCGCGAGCAACGCACGCGCGATCGCGATTCGTTGCCGTTGACCGCCGGAAAGTTTGACACCGCGTTCGCCAACGATGGTTTCGTATGCGTTTGGAAACTTCTCAATAAATTCATCGGCGTTGGCGACCGCACAAACTCGCTTGATCTCGTCAAAACTTGCCTCTGGGTTTGCAAAGCGAATGTTGTCGAGTATCGTACCGTCGAAAAGAAAATTGTCCTGCAGAACAACTCCCAAGTGTCGCCGATAGTCGCGCAGCCGAACGGATTGCAGATCTTTGCCGTCGATCTTGATCGTGCCGGCCGTGTCGGCAGCCGCCGTGTCAGTAGCCCGACTGTGAAGGAGGGCGCCGTCTTGTCGAATAAAACAGGCGCCCTCCCTAACGGTCGGGCTACTGACACGGCGGCTGCCGACACGGCCGGCACGATCAAGATCGACGGCAA
>JANOGL010000018.1:0-7222 GCA_031405985.1 Acidobacteriota bacterium
CCAGGTTCGAGAACGGGCGCAGCAAGCTGTCGACCAGCGTACCCGTGACCGTGATGTCGTCGGGCGGCACGTCGCTCAGCGTGGCGAGGTCGCGGATCTCGACCAAGCTGGTGATCTGCGACGAGGCGGTCTCGGCGCTCGACGTCTCGATCCGCGCCCAGATCATCGACCTCCTGATCCAGCTGCAGGCCGAGATGGGCCTGGCGATGATCTTCATCAGCCACGACCTGGCCGTGGTGCGCGAGATCAGCCACCGGGTGCTGGTGCTCTACATGGGCCGGGTGATGGAGCTGGCCGACCGCGACGCCATTTGGCAGGCGCCCCGGCATCCCTACACCCAGGCTCTGCTGTCCGCCGCCCCGATCCCCGATCCCGCCGTGGAACGCACCCGCGTGCGCCTGAAACTCACGGGCGAGCCGCCCAGCCCGATGGACCCGCAGGCGGCGTTCCGGTTCATGCCCTCGCGGCTGGCGGGCGGCGCCGCGCCCGAGCTGCGCGAGGTCGCGCCAGGGCACTTGGTCAGCGAGTTCGACGCCTGACGTTGCCCCTGGCAACCGCCGCCGTTAGGTTGCGCGCCTTTTCGGGACCCCGGCTATCATCCGGGGCAAGCCGCCAGAGCGTCATACGGAACGGCGGGTTTCGATCCAATTCGAAGGGTTTCCTTAGCTGATTTGTCGCCTGCCTCAGCGCTTCCGATTCTCGGCCTTCAATTGACACGTCATTGAGATCAAAACGTTGAAGACTAAACGTTTGCTGTTCCGCTACATTCTGAATCGGCTTGCCTTCGACCACGGCGAAAGTGGTCCGGAAGGCCTGATGTCTTTGGACAATTTCGTTCAAGCTTCGATCCAGTGCCTCTTCGTTCAACTTACCGCGGAGTCGCAACGCCAGATGATCATTGTAATGAGCCCCACCCTCTAGCTGATTGAGAAACCAGAAACGTTCCTGGGCAAAGGACAAAGGAATATTGGACGCAGTCCCTAACGGTCGAATCACCGATGGTGTGCCGACCGCAATACCTTCGCTCTCAAGCATGGACGCAAGGAGCTGTTCTTTCCCTTCGTACATCTTGGTCATTTCGTTCGTCCGTCCGAAATTGTCGTTCCTATCAAATCTGGTACAGGCATCTCGTTAAGCTGCTTTATTATCCGGGCGATCTTCTGTGACTGACCCGGCTGCGGTTCGCGACGGACCATGCAGCCAGCTATTCCTGCGACGGTCGGAAAGTCAAATGCGTCCCGCAAACTCAAATCAACCTGGAACATGCTTCTGAGTCGGGAAACCAATTGGGTCGCGACCAATGAATGTCCGCCCACGTGAAAAAAACTCTGATCCCTACCTACTTGTTTGATACCCAACAATTCGGACCAAAGTTCCGCCACTACTTCTTCCAGTTCGTCCGCAGGCGGCGCGTCAACCAAGGCATTTACAAGGCGACTGACTTCGGGCGCAGGGAGAGCACTTCGATCGAGTTTGCCGTTTGGCGTGAGTGGTATTGCGTCAAGCATCACAATTGCCGACGGCACCATATAGTGCGGGAGTTTTCCTTCCAAATAAGCGCGCAACTCCGCCGAAAGTTCAGCAGCTGAGTTCTGTCCGGGATGGTTTGTGAACTCGATCACCCCGTTTTCTTCCGGTTCCGCCGGAAGATACAGCATAAGGTCGTTTTCGCTTTCATCACGGCGGCCGAACACTACATCGAACCGATCCGCACCCAAAGATGAATGCCTGACCACAACCGGACGTTGAAATTCGGTGGCAAGCTCCCAAATCTCCATTGGGTCTAGACCCCTTGGTTCATTGACGGATAGCGAATCACGAAGCTCAGCAATCGTCGGCGGCGGATTGTCGCTTTTCAACAATTCAAGCGAGTCAAACTCCGATTGCAGCCGTTTATTTGGAATCCCCGCGATTGCAATAACGTCGTCTCCGCCATTACTTAATAGCGTGCGAGTGTCTTCAACTGTCACGGGACGTTCGTTCCAGCGGATCCAATCCGGCCGCATTGATCTCTGCTCGTCCAGGCCCACTTTGAGCCGCACATCATAACGAAACTTGGTCATTTCATTCAGATTCCGGCCTTTTTTCAAAGTGATCTCGACCCCGGCAATGCCGCTAAGAGTCGTTTTCAGATGCTCGAAAAACTCCGGTGCGAACGCAAGTTCCTGTTCGCTGGCTTGGGCCTCTTTGACCCGTTGCAAAAGGTCGGCGCATGACTCGGCGTCAGATGCCTGATGCAGCGCCACCGAGGCGTGAAAGGCCTCTAACAATTGAAGCGATCGCACGTCGCCAATAAAAATCGAACCGCCTGGTTTCGCTAACTCGATTGCCGCGCGAAGGACTTTGAGCAGATAGTCCGAATCAGGAAAATACTGAACGATCGAATTCAGAACGATAGTGTCAAAACGTTCGTTGGACAGGCCCGTAAAATCGTCGGCGGCTCTTTCAAATAAAGTAACCCGAGGAAGTGCAAATTCCAGATCATCAATCGTCTGCCGAACCTGGTCTAAAGCTGCCTTTGAAATATCAGTAGCGCAGTATGCCGCGCAATGAGGAGCAATCCTGAACAACACCAGCCCGGTGCCGCAACCGATCTCCAACACTCTTGACGGGTTGAGGGCAAGGATCTTACTCACCGTTGCGTCCAGCCACTCCCGCATTTCGGCTTCGGGCATTTGCTCTTTGTCGTAACTGCTGTTCCAGCCCGTGAAATTGTACGGCGTTGGCATGGCGTTCACCGACCGGCCATAGGTTTCATTCCAAACACTGTTCCAGCTGGCAACGCGTTTGAGCTGTTCCATCTCGCGGTCGCGATCCTGGCGAACAACATAAGCGACCAGGCTTTTGCCCCCTGTTGCATCCTCGCGAGCGTGAACAACACTCTGTCGGACGTCCGGATGGTCATCGAGCAGTGCCTGTATCTCGCCTAGTTCGACCCTGTATCCGCGCACTTTTACCTGATGATCCACACGACCGAGGAACTCAATGGAACCGTCCGGAAGATAGAGCGCAAGGTCGCCGGTCATGTAGAGTCGTCCGGCTCCGCCTTTGTTGAACGGATTTCGAACAAACTTCTCCGCGGTTAGGGCCGGTTGATTCAAATAGCCGCGTGTGACGCCGTCACCGCCAATGTAAAGCTCGCCGGGTACACCGATTGGTACAGGCTGAAGCTCGCTATTCAAGATATAGACCTGCGTATTGGCCAGCGGGCGACCGATCGGAATTGTTGATTCATTTCCTTTGAAAGTAAATGCCGTCGACCAGATAGTGGTCTCGGTTGGACCGTACATATTGTGAATCGTCGCATCAGTCGCGACGGCGATCTCGCGCACGAGGTTATCCACAAGCGCTTCGCCGCCGAGAACCAAATGCTGAAGCGAACTGAGTGATGAGAGCGTACGATTGTCAGCGGCCATCAAACGCGCGGCCGACGGCGTACATTGAACGTGGGTTACACCATGTCTCGCGATCTGTGCCGGGATCGAGTAATCGTCTTTCGAAATGTTGCTCAGCTTGCGAAGCTCGTTGAGATGCTCGAGACCGGCGAGGACCGAGTCGGCGTCAACGTTAAAGTCCACAAGGCAGGCAATCTCATCAACCCCTATTTCCTTCAGACGATTCACGAAATCAAGGCACGATTCGGGAGTTCCGAAGAGGCCGCTGGTTTGAAAATACCGTTCGAAAGCGTGTTCCGCCAGCAATTCCAGGTCTGAACCGTTGCCCGTCTCACTACCCAGCGTCTCATTCAGACTCTTCGCCGTCACTCTTGACTCCCGTTGAAAAGCGGGATATGCCCAGGGTGCATTCTTAATCAGATCGACCGACGTTTTAAGGTACTGCGTAAAAGGCCCGCGCACCTTTTCTTTAACAAACTCAAGATCGTCGCTAACGAATGTGTGGAGCATCAGCGTCACCTTACCGGCAGATGAACCCTGATCGCTATTTTTCCTGGCTGCCCGATATGTTTTTATCTTTTCTGCCAACTCCTCGACACTCTGGCCGAGGAGATTTGTTAGAACGTTCGCACCGGATGCGCCGGCCGCGCGAAAGGTCTCGGGACTGCCGGCAGCCGTCAGCCAGATCGGTATATTCTCCTGAAGCGGTTTCGGATAAATCTTGATCTGAACCTCGCTGTTGTCGCCGGATGTCCGAGTGACTGATTCGCCCCGCCAGAGACTGCGGACGGTGTCTATCCCGCGCAACATCGTCTCTTTCCGATCCGCATAAGACCCGGGAGAGAGTGCAAAATCCGAGGCGTGCCAGCCTGAGGCAAAGGCGATATCAACTCTGCCCTTCGATATGTTGTCAACGACCGCCCATTCTTCAGCGACCCGAACCGGATCATGCAAGGGAAGCACAACGCTGCCCGCCCTTATTCGGACATTTTGGGTTATCGCAGCAATCGCCGCACTGGTCACCGCCGGGTTCGGATACAGCCCGCCGAACGAATGAAAGTGGCGTTCAGGCGTCCAAATGGCGGCAAAATCATGGGAATCCGCGAAGCGTGCACCTTCGAGCAGCAACCGGTATTTGTCCACATTGTGTTCGCCATGATCGCTGGCAAAATAGAATAAGCTAAAATCAATCGGCCGTTCGAAAGCTGCCCCATTGGTCGAATATGTGCTTACTGAGCTGCCCCCTTGGATCACAACCTTGAAACCACGCGTGAGCGTCCAGAGTAATTCCATCACCGAGATATCAAACGAAATGCTGGTAACCGCGAGCCAAACTCCCGGTTCCACGCCGAGATGATCATCGATCGCCTTGAAGAAGTTCACGACATTCCGATGTTCGACCATTACCCCTTTCGGAACACCCGTAGAGCCCGACGTATAAATCACATACGCAAGACTCCTTGAGGTAACCGAAACGCCGATATCGTCCCTGTTGTCGTCGCTTGCAACGTCCCAGAACTCGTCAAGATTAACCAAAGAAACACCTGCCCCGGAAAAGCTTTCCGACGTTGCCCGATCGATCACTAGAACCGATATGTCGGCGTCGCGGATCATGAATTCAAGCCTTTCCGTCGGATACTCAGGATCGAGTGGCACATAAGCACCGCCTGCTTTTAGAATTGCAAGCAAACCCAATACCATTTCGGGGGAACGCCTGACACAGATGCCGACCAAACTATCAGGACCGACGCCGAGTCCGATAAGTCGTGCCGCCAGTTGATTTGCCTTTCGATTGACCTCAGCATAGGTCAGTTCCCGTTCCTCGTAGGCCAATGCGACCGCTTCCGGGGTTCGCGCGGCTTGGGCTTCAAATAGTTGATGAACGCACGCCTCGCGATCGAAGTCCGCAGCTGTATCGTTCCATTCATTCAACATCTGCGATCGCTCTGCATCTGTCAGCAAACAAATTTCTGAGACTAATTGCTCAGGTTTGTCAGCGATGATCGCAAGCAGTTTCTCGAGATGGCCAGCCAACCTAATGATGCTGGACACCTCAAAACGCGACTCGTCATAGACCAGTCTAAGCAGCATCTCCGATTCGCCGTAAGCGAACAGTGTCAACGGATAGTTTGTTTGCTCAATCGCCCGAAACGAACGGTCTTTCCACTTGCCGCCGAGCGATTGCATGCCGGTATTGAGTTCATCGCGGTCAAACACAAGAATACTCTCGAAAAGCGGCGACCCGGGCCCAACACCGGACCACTCCTGAATTTTAACAAGCGGCGTGTTCTCAAACTCGCGCAAAGCCACGTGCTGCTGGCGAATCGTCTGGAGCAGATCCAGAACTGTATGAGAGCGAACAATCCGAACGCGCATTGGTATCGTGTTGATAAAGAGTCCAAGCATCGACTCAAGACCCTCGATGTCAGAATGGCGACAAGCTCTCGTTATCCCGTAGACCACATCTTCTTCTGAACTGTACAAGCTCAGAAGCAGAGCCCAGGCACACTGGACGACGGTATTCAAAGTCAATTTGTTTGCGAGCGCCAGTTCACTGAGCTTGGACGTGACCGCCGCGCTTAACCTGATTTCAAACTGGGCATGTCCGCTTTCGCGATCCTCATTTTTGGCCGCCTGCCGATCGACAGTCAGCGGCGTCGGTCTTGTAAAGTCACCCAGTTGTTCGCGCCAGAATGACTCCGCCCTGCTGAAGTCTCTGGAAAGCGACCAATCAATGTAATCTCTGTACGGTCGAGATTGTTTGAGATCCGGATTCCGGCCCTGAAGCAAGGCTTCATAGACTTCAAACACTTCGCGGATCACCAGACGATAAGATCTGCCGTCAAGAATGGCGTGATGAAAAGTCCACAGCAACCAGAAGCCGGCGGTTGCGGTCCGAAAAACGGCAACACGAAGCAGCGGCGGTTCAGTGAGATCAAATCCAGTGCGCCTGTCGTCGCGCAAATGGCGATTGAGCCTTGTCTGCTGCTCTTCCGTTGAGAGCCCGCGCCAGTCGTGCTCTTCGAATGGAAATTGAACGTTCCGATGAATTTCTTGCTGCGGCTCCGGCAGCCCCTCCCATACAAACGCCGTCCGCAGGATCGCATGGCCGGAAACGACACGCTGCCACGCTTGCTCGAGCAATTGACAGTCAAGCTCATCGGTAACCGTGCAAACGATCTGTTCGATATCAACGCCGGATGCCTGTTTCAAAAGATTATGAAACAACATTCCATGCTGCAGCGGCGACAGTGGATAGCTCTCTTCAACGCTTCCGTTACCAAGCACAGTTTGACCTTCGGAATTTTGGTCCGACGTATTCATTTCTCTTTCTTCTTGGGGTCCGATCAATGTTGATTCTTATCGAAGATCTCAGATCCCTGCGACCGTTTGCGGTCGAGGTGTTAATCCTCGACCTGCTGTATTATTTGAACTAAACCGACGTCTTAATCTTAAGAATGGCTTCTCTAGGAGGTAGTACGAAGCCGTCGCGACAAGCACGGTAAGACCGACGCCTATGAGTTCGTAAAGTACCGCGTTAAGCCGACCCTCGAAAATCTTTTGGAAGCTTCGAAAATCGGGAAATGCCACAGGTACAGTCCGTACGAAATCTCTCCGATCCAAACCAATTAAAGTGCAAAACCGCCACATCAAATCAAAAGTGTCAGAATGGCGTACCAGCAAAGAACACCGGCAGCATTCGCACCTTACTTATTAGTGAGGAAGAGTGAACCGCCCGCGGATCACTGCTTCGGAAACGCCGACCATACCGCTGTTCCCGCCTTGGGCCAGTCTGTGTAAGTGTGGGCGGTACCGACCTGAGTGAA
>JANOGL010000278.1:0-2635 GCA_031405985.1 Acidobacteriota bacterium
TTAAACTGATTTGAGAATCCCTAATCCGATTCAGTAAAATTGGGATTTGCTCTAGTTCGCGCAACTCGGTTGCCACGGTGTGACGTAACCCATGAAATGTGAGTCCTTTAGTCACAACACCCTCTCGTTCCAGCTTCCGAATGAACTTAAAGAAGCTCGTTTTGAAACCGTCGTCTGTCCATGATCGCCCGCGTGAATTGGCGCAAATCGTCACCATCTTATGGAGAGGGCGGTTGGTCGATAATGAGCAACTTAACCCTGACCTTGTGACTAGTGATCGCCAGCGTCCGATGTCGAGTGCTGATCCGTCTTATTTCAATACTCAGTTGCAACTTTTATGGAGCGATTCGCTTTTGCGGCGGGTTATCAAGGAGAAAAACCTCGACTCAAACCCGGAATTTGTATTAGCGAAAGGGGAGAATTCCACGTCGACATTACGTTCGATTTTGAAATCCATTGGCCTTGCCACAGATGACAAGGATTCGAGTGCTTCCGCTGGTGAATATACGTCTGATTCATCGCTTGCGACCTCTGAAGAAATTGCCGAGGCTAAACATCTGGCACCGTATGTCGATGTAATACATAAATCGTTAGACATCGACCCGGTGCGTGAGTCGCGAGCGACAATGAAAGACACGCGGCTTATCTCGATCTCTTTTCGCCACACCAGTCCTGAGCTTGCCGCCCATGTTGTGAATTCAATCGCCGAGACCTTTACGACAGTCAATCAGGAAAGGCGCTCAGGAACAAATCGCAAGACCAATGATTTTTTACAGGATCGCATTGCAACCCTGCAGTCGGACATTCAAGCGGACGAACAGAAACTCGTTGCGCTAACCGAGAACGCGGGAATTCTCAAAACCGGCGAAGGTGAACAGACAATTGTTATCGATCGCCTTTCCGGTCTTAATAAGGCGTTGCTCGTGGCAGAAAATGAACGCAAGACTGCCGAGGCAAATTTCCTATCGGTTAGTGACTCGCCCGATAAGATCAAAGCCATCGCGGAAGCCGAGATTACCCAGTTTACGCAAAATCAGGAGAATAACATCCGTGCTCTGCAAACGGATACGATAAAGAAAATCAACGATCTTAGAAATCTCAGAACCGAGAAAGAACAATTCTTCACCGAAGGCGCGCCGGAGCTGAAGCAGATTGACACTCAGATCAAAAACTATGAGGACAACGTCGATAAGGCTGTAGCAAAATTCCAGACTCAGGTCGAGACATTTCGCATACGGGCGACGACGATGACGCTTGAAAATCTGAGAACAAAATATCTTGCGGCTAAGGCTAACGAAGACAAGATTCGTGTCGATTTCAACAAACAGTTCGGTGAGGCCCAGGGGCAGAACCAAAGCGCCGTGAGCATTAAATTGCTGCAGCAAAATATCGAGACGAACAAGGGTTTTCTCGAAAATCTACGTAAGCAAGTGAGTGGTAACGACGTCGCCGCTCAGGGCACGGATAACAACATCAGTGTTGTCGAGATTGCGATACCACCAGACACGCCGGTGGCGCCACGGCGGCTGACGACAGTTTTAGCGGTGTTGTTTTTGTCAACTTTGTTCGGAATGGGCTTGGCCTTGGTACTAGAGTATCTTGATGACACAATCCGCACGACTGACGAGATCGAAAATTATTTGCAACTGCCGGCGCTCGCCGCAATACCGGCAATCGATTCGATTCCGAAGCGCAAACTTTTGCTTGTCGGTGCAGGTGCGGAAGCCGACGACGAGACGCCATCTTCGCCGCTGTTGATTTCTGCCGACACGCGTTCATCGCTTGCCGAAGCCTACAGACATTTGAGAACCTCGATTTTGCTTTCGACCGCCGGCCACGCGCCTAAATCGCTATTGATCACATCTAGTTTGCCATCCGAAGGGAAGACAACTACCGCAGCAAACACGTCGATCATTCTCGCACAGACCGGAGCTCGAGTACTGATGATCGACGCTGATATGCGTCGTCCGCGATTACATAGTATTTTTGGTATCGAGAATGGCCACGGGTTGAGCACACTGCTTGCGAGTGAACTGACTGATAGCGATATATCGCGCGCAATTCAACAGGACGAGAAGACAAAGCTCTTCTTGTTGCCGTCAGGTCCGATACCGCCGAACCCTTCGGAGCTGATCGGCTCCGAACAAATGGCTTCGCTAATGAACTTGCTTCAAAAGAAATTCACACATGTCGTAGTCGATTCACCGCCGATCGCCTCTTTCACCGATGGCGTACTGATCGCTTCATTGGTCGACGGCGTAATTCTGGTGGTACATGCCGGCAAGAGCTCGCGGCAAGTCGTCCGACGTTCGCGGCAGTTACTGCAAGAGATCGGAGCTAAAGTTTTTGGCGTCGTTCTCAATAACGTAAATCTAAATACAAAAGACAACTACTATTATTATCAGAGTTATTATCACCGAAGTAACTACTCCGCGAGTGACGAACAGTAATATTCGGGTGCTCTCCTAACAGGTGCCCACTCAGGTGTCGGAATAGCGGTGTGTTTGGACAAAGATGAAAAAGGCGCTTATAACAGGCATCACTGGACAAGATGGCAGTTACCTCGCTGAGATACTTCTTGAAAAGAAGTATGAGGTCCACGGCATCATTCGCCGGTCGAGCTCATTTAATACCG